>DASUVL010000482.1:0-6587 GCA_036379015.1 Niastella sp. | reverse complement strand
CTACCAATGGAACCAGTTCCTCTCCTACTTTCTGCGCCCTGAACACCTTATAACCCATCAGGTCTTTTTCTGTGTTACTAGTCCAGGTAAGTGTTACAACCCCGTTGGTATCGATCACTGCTTTCAAGCCGGATGGAATGGCCGGCGGGATGGAATCTTCGGGCTGCACCAATACCGGAAAGGATGTACTGCTTTCGCCCTCTTTAGCCAGCGCGGTGAGCATAAAGTAGTTGGAAGCGCCCAATTCCTCTTTCATGGTTGCAGTTCTGCGTAATGCGGTTAGTGTATCGCCAAAATTTTCATAAGGCCCCTTGATATTGTCGGCCCGTTTCAACTGGAAGCCACGGATAGCATTGTTTGCTTTTTCATCAAATACCCAATTCACCTGCAACAAGCCTTTCTTATCTACATAAGCATTGCGGATATTAGGTACCGCCATCAGCATTTCTTTTCCCTGTCCTTTTAAAACCGATGAAGGCGGACCCGATTGCCCGAACGGATTTATGCCAACTACCCTGTACTGGTATTCCTTTCCATTTTCGGGCAGGGAATCCATGAAGTACATCCGGGCTTGTTTTCCTGTACCATTATCAAAATTGCTTACAGGCAGCCCATTCACTTTTTTGAAACTGGCACCACCGTCCGCTGATTTTTCTACATAGTATGAACCAAAGTATTGTGAAAGCATTTGTATGTCCCAGGTCAACATAACACCCTTGTTGCCAAACTTCGCGATCACTTCCTGCACGGCAGGTAATGGCTCGTATTCTGACGGACTGATGAAAACGCCGATAGAATCGGGACCTAATAGTTTCGAAGGCGCCGCCGTTTTAAGCCGGTACAGGTATTTTTCATCCGCTTTTACATTTTTGTCTACAAAGCCCCAACCGGCCATTAACGCACCTTCAAAAGAATTGTCTGCTGCATACATGGAGAAAGAGAAGCGTTGCTCCAGCTCCTGTGATTGGGCCATGATCTTTGCTGCTCCTTTTTCATTGATGCTTACATCGAAATCTGATCCATAAAGGGCTTGTGCTATAACGGCTGCATTTTGATCTTTTTTGGCCAGTGTTTCCCAATCATCCAGTGGACGGGGCTTCAAAGGCGACGGACTCAACACCAGCTTTTCGGGAACAGCTAACATTTGCTTGTTACGGATGACGGTGTATCGTTCCAGAATGAAACCATGATTGTTATTGATCTTCCAGGCTTTGGGAGTAACAGATGCCCATCTTAAATAGATGGTACCCTTCGTACTGTCTGCCCGGCCGATCATGCGGAGCGCTGGCTGCGCTTTCCTACTGGCAGGCTGGGCCAGCAAGAGCAGCGGCATAAGCAGCACCCCCATCAATGTATATAGCTTCTTCATTTTTATCATTTCTTTTTCCATAAGGTTATCATTACAGGATCTCATTTCGGTAGCGAATTACATAGGCGCTTCCTTTCGTTCCTCCGGGCAATACAAACTGGTAATTCACTTCGTACAGACCTTCTCTGATGAATGGATAATACCCGTTTATGATCTTTTCAAAATCTTTTTGCCTGGATGTTCCCAGATACCTGTTCACCAACTGGTTCTGAATATCATGGAAGTCTGCTTTATAAATAGAAGGAAGATCATAGATGAAAGGCAGCCATTGGGTAACCTGCTGATCTGTATGATTCCCGTTCTCTACCAGCGACAGGTACCCCAGTGATATGGGGAGCGCCCGTAGCGGCACAAAGCCAAGTTCAGCGGTGTCTCTCTCTGCAATTGTGATATCCTCGTGTGGCAGGTCTGCATACAGCAATGGGTTGATATCATTCATGAAATAGGGATCGTTCACCATGGCCAGTGGCTGCACCAGCGGCATACCGGCCGTATATTCGGTACCGGTAAGCTCCGGCAGATCGAACGCTTCTCCGGCACTCACGCCCTGTGTGAAGTTGATGAGGTCAGAGCTAAGCCTTCTGACCCTGGTGGCGGTGAGGTTATAACTGCTGATCCTTGTGGAGAATTTCTCAAACCGGCTGCTGAAGAAAGTATAGTCCAGGATTATTTTTGAAAGATCCGTACGCGCCACTTCTTCTGCATTCTTATTGGAGAGCTCCAAGCCGTTCTCATCGCTTGCTGCAGTTTGAGCAGGTGTGCTGGTTGTGGTCTTCGACCCAATTGGACTGCTGCTCAGCATCAACTTATACTGAATAGCTCCCTTCAGTTTATTAACGTTGAAGCTGAGTTTGCGATTAACAGAATCGTACTGGAACGGTACCGCGATGGCTGTGCCTCCATCGGCCGTAACAAATGACAACTCCTGCCTGTACCCTGGCATCCTGAACAAATAGGTTTGTCCGCGTTTCAACTGCACGTACCCGATCGGTGTTTCTTCGCGGTAAAAGTTCCGCTGATCTACTACCGGCCATGAATAGTCAATATTACTTAACGGAATAGCTTCCGGCGCTGTGCCTGTGGCGAATGTGAGCGTCTTGCTTTCTTCCGCTTTTTGCCCATCCATATATACGGTTTGCCAGCTTCCATTCTTCAATTCCTTAAAGCTTACTTTTACAGTTGCTTTTACCGTAGCATTAGGGGGAAGGATCTCTGTTGAATAGAAAGTAGCCACATCTTTATTGGCATTCCATCTTATTGAGCCCGGAATGGTTTTGCCACTGCTCACCATATCAAACTGATCGAGTTGTACACGGAAAGTTTTGTTCCCTTCTTCATCCTGTATCGGAATATCTTTATCCATGGCAAAGTTGAATGCAACCTGTGGGGCGGTGAATACGTCGGCATTGGCGGTATCCTTGGGTGTTATATCGGAGATAACAGCCATACCCACCACAGCCTCCTTCCCGTTGCCGCTTACAATTTTACACTCGTTGCCTACCTGCAGCTTGAACCGCATATTGCCTTTTATCATGCCGCCGAGAATATTGAACTTCACGGCCAGGTAACCTGCAAACCAGGAAGGGTTTGGTAGTTTGGCCTGTAACAGTGTTGCTGCTGAACCCTGGATGATCGGGAAGCGGAATTTCAGGAATTTGAGATTCACTTTTACACCCAACTCTCCCTGCAGGAATACATAAGCCTGGGCATTGCCATACCAGCCGTTAATACCGATAGGCTCACTGCTTCCTTCGCAATGGGCATCTTTGTATTGCTTGAGCATCAGATCGAAACCAAGCCCTGCTTTGAAGTTTGCATAGAGTATGAGGAAGTTGAGATCACCTGTTTGCACTTTTAATCTGGCGCCGGTAGCAAAACCTCTTCCCTCGCCCAGGGCATTGAGATCGCGCATGTAATCTAACTGCTGCTTATCCACGCCGAGAATGTATGCCACCTCTTCGGGAGGTGGTGGCGAACCGGGAATTTTGGTTCCCAACATAAAATAGGAAGTAGTCTCTAAACTAAAACCTCCGATCCCGAACTTTATGCCCACAGGATTTGTGGGCGTACCCATATAAACATGCCATTCATCGGGAGAAAAATACATTTCCGACCATCCGGCACAATAGTTTTGTCCCACACCGGTGAGCACATTGGCGATGTTCAGGTATATTTCAAAATTCGATTGGAAGATCTTGTTCTGAAAATCATAGGACATTCCGAGGAATGCAGAAAGCCCTTTGAAATTGGGCCCACCTATTGAACAGGGTATTTCAGCCGCTGCCGATCTTGGGTCATTCGCTCTTTTCTCCTGCTCTGCTGCAATGGCGGCTTTTTTCTGTTCTTCCGTCATACCTTCCATGCCTTCAGCCTCCTTTGCGCTGCCATTGGCAAAGATCTTTTTGGCCTCTTCCAGTTCATCACCTACCGCATCTGTAACCGCCTTCATGATATCGGCATTACCGAAAAAGCCTATATAACGTATACCGCCACCGTTATTGAATGCCACTTCAAATTCTGCTCTGGCATTCACTACTTCAGGACTGGTAACGCAGAATAACACCCCCGCTTTGATCCCCAGTCCTAATGCATTATCCGGTTTATATTCCGGTATCAGGCTCTTGCTGATACCTGCAAAGGGATTCATCTTGCTCATATGGTAGTAGGCGCCGCCGGCAAAGCCGTTCAGCATGACCGGTCCTACTATAGGTGTACCGGGCGACCAGCGCACCATACCATCTACAAACCAGTACCGGAAAGCGTTATCACCTTTGGTATTACCAAATATTGCCCGCACCTGTATTTCTATATCCAGTGAAGTGAATTTAGCATTGATGCCTCCGGCAAAGCCATCGCCATAAATGGGATCGTCCTGCATGAAACGTGCTTCCCCATTTAATATAAGTCCACCAAGCTTTGCGTTGTCGATCCTGATGCTTTCCAGCCTTACCTTGTCAATTTTCCAACTATGTGATCCATTCTTGTTTTCAAAATCACAGCCGATACTGAGCCTTGTAGTGGCTTTAAAAGCCCCATCCTGCAACGTGAGCTTCAACCCGAATGCGAGGTCTGCATGGGTATTGTTGACAGTTAGTGCTATGTTATCGATGGAAACCGGGAAATTGCCCACTTTCACTTCCCCTTCATAGCCGAAATAGTCAACCGAGAAGTAAGGGCTTCGTGTACGCAGCCTCAATCCCCTGAAGGTAACACCCTTGAATTTGGCAAAGCTCTTTGAGGTATCGTCGGGATTGGTTGATGCATTGATGGTAAGTCGTCCATACAGATTTGCTTCCGGCATGAATTTCCCGTTATCCACCAGTAACTTTACATATGAATTGGAATCGAGTGTACACGTAGCCTGCCACAGCTTGAAATCCATTTGGCCTTTGGGACTAACGATCAACCAGTATTTATTATCCTGTGTAATTACAGCTTCATATTTGAGTGAGTCTTTGTCGGCAACAGGCAATCCGATATCCCCTTTGAATGCGGCTGCTACCAACCTATTGGCCTCAATGCCAATATTGACTTCATTTACCGAGAACTTCCAGCCTGATGCGGAACCACTGTTGTATGGTAAGATATTCTTTCCATAGAAAAGTCCGCTGACCCCATTATTGTCAACGATCAGATCATGAGCGCCAAATGAGATCCTGTCATTGCTGTTCTTTCGCTGAAAAGCTTTTGGCAGCATCACGTCCACCGTTTGCACATATACGCCGCGCCACATGGAGGGGTTAGGATAGTTCATATGCCTGAGCTCGTAACCCTGGGGAAAAATGATCGTAGAACTATTCCGGGTATCACTGAAATCGAAGACGGCATTGGTGACTGTAAATACAAATTCGTTGAGACCGCTTATCTGGAAACGTGGCAAACTGATGTTCACCAGCATGTCGTTCCAGTCGTTCACGATTGATTTAAAGCTGCCTCTTACTTTGGCATTGGCGTCGGGTAGCTGGTCCCCGTTATTATCACATGGTATCAGGAGTGATCTGGGAAAGACCACTTCCGCTGCCAGGCCCAGTTCCTTAAATCCTTTACAATCCATGCTCAGGAAAGTGAGGTCATCTGCCGCCTGCCCATTATCGAGGTTAAAACCGCCCTTCAGGATCACCTGGCTATTGCCGCCATTGATATTTATGGGTACATCGCCAAGCAGGACGAGCTTTGCATCACCGATGATGCCTCCTTTATACGATAGTTTCAGTCCGCTGATGCCGAAGAACAGTTGTCCAGGATTCTGCGGTATCTCAATTTTTGCAAACACCGTCAGCTCTGCAAACGTTTCATGAAAGACGGCGCTGCTGATGGCCAGTTTATAGGTGATATTGCTGATGGTTTTCTTTAAGCCAACGGGCAGCTCATTCAGGTCATCTGGTTGTAATGATTCCAGCCAGTGATTCAATTCGCCCACTTTCTCCACGGCAGCATTGGCCACCTCTTTAATCTTTGCTGAGTCCAGGATCGAATACTGATCGTGGCCCGCTGCACTGTCTGGCAGGATATTCCGGTTCGATACCTTCACAAGCAGGCTGTCATTTGCCAGCAATGATGATCCGGTGAGCAGGAAGAGGATGATATATATGATCCGGTGATTCATGTGTGCTTCGTTAAATGTTTTAAAAAGCAAAGCTGTAACCCAGCGTGCCGGTAAGGTCTTTTGTATTCTCTTTATTCACTACAGTGCGATACTGGTTGATCAGGCTGCAATTGATATTGTGTTTTTTCAGCAAGGTGTAGGCTGCATTGAACCTGACGCTGAGTACACTGTTTTGCCTGTTGCCCTGTGATGCACTGGTATTGTAAGAGGAGGAAAATCCTGTGGTCAGTTTTTTTTGAAACAATTTCGCATTGGCCGAAATGGTTGGCCCCTGTGTAATGAAATCGTTCCTGGCAATCGTATTGTAGCTTATATTGTAGGCCAGCATTACATTCAGGCCTTTCTTCAGGAAGAGAAAGCCATAGGCAGTTGCCAGATTGTAAAACTGCGAACTGTTGCCCTTGGTTACCACACCACCCTGCTCATCGGATGCATCCTGGAACGTAGCATTTACATTGAGGTATTGATTCTGGACCTCATCCTTCCTGGTAATGTAGTTGACATTCAAAGTAGCATTTTGTGATAGCTGCGCAAAGTTGAGTGTATCGAAATTCTCTATAGGTGACACATTATTGATATAGTCAAACTGCGGCCTGATATTCATGTAGGTTT
>DASUVL010000481.1:0-3331 GCA_036379015.1 Niastella sp. | reverse complement strand
ATAATTGCCCAATATTAACCTCTACCCAGGCATTGGTGTTGTTACGATCAGCACACCGTATTTTCTGTAATTTTAAAATTTAGTAAATATCTGTTGTGGATAAACCGGCTTTGGCATAGAATTTTATCCAAATAAAATGTTAAACTATTCGTTAACCTGATTAATCTGTAGCAAATGAAAAATCCCGTACGGCTATTCTTCGGCTTCATCTTTGTAACCTATGTGATCATTTACAGTCTGATGGCCCTGCTTGCATAGGTTTATTTGAAACACACTTGTTCCCTGTATTAAGTTTACCCCACCCCGAACGTTTATACTTCGTTCTTCTGTATATCCGTTATTCTCCGTAGATGCTTACCCGTTGATTCTCACCCAATGGTATTGTGCTGTTACTCCCGATAGCTATTGGGAGGTACCAGTAGTGCATGCTATTAATCTTGCTATCTTTGTTACATGTTACCTGTTACCATCAGAACCATTGAGCCCTCCGATAACCAGGTACTTGCTGTAATTATCAGGAATGCATTGGCTGAATTTAGAGCTAATAAGCCAGGGACTGTCTATTACGACGCCACTACTGATGCGCTGTATGAATTGTTTCAAAAACAAGGCAGTATCTATTTTGTGGCCTCAGAAAACAACCAGCTTATTGGCGGTGCCGGCATTTATCCCTCTCCCGGTTTACCACCCGATACCTGTGAACTGGTGAAAATGTACCTGACCTCTGCAGCACGGGGAAAAGGAATTGGGAAAATGCTGATAGAAAAAGCCCTTGAATTTGCCAGTGAAACAGGCTACCGGAAAGTTTATATTGAAACCATGCCTGAACTGCGAAAAGCAATGACGGTATATGAGAAATTCGGATTCCGGTATCTCGATGGTCCTATGGGCAATACCGGTCACTTTGGATGTGAGATCTGGATGCTGAAAGAGTTATAGAAAAGTTGACAAGTTAACAGGTTAACTAGTTGATAGTGGTGATAGAGTTAATAGAGGTGATAAAGGTGAAGGCGGGATATGAGGATTCAAGAGTTTACTTAGGGGTTTGGAAGCAAGGCGTTATTCACCATTTGACCATTGTGCATTCACGATTCAACACGCTTTCACCTCATATATCGGACTAAACAAATAAAGCTTTCCCGTTTCTACTTCAACACACTGAAAGCGCTTACGCAATTTCTTTCCTTTTTTAAAAATACGGCCTTCGCCTATATCAAATAACTGCCCTTCGGGTAACTGCTCCACCATGACCAGCCCATTATCACGATCGAATTTTTTCAATACCCGCATCAGGCCTTCATCGGCGCAACTGCTGGCCGGAAGATCGTGCATGGACTGCCTAAGGGCTTGTTCAACAACAGGCGGAAAGATCTCTTTACCCATAAAGTCTTTCAATAACATAGCATAACAATTCTTCCACTCTTTGCCATGAGGCGATACCCGATGACCAAACTCTGTGAAAGTTACCAGATGCGCCACTTCATGTACCAGGGTGATCAGAAAAGCGTAGGGATTTAAATTGCCATTGACGCTGATGCGGTGATTTTTTTGAGTAGTTGCGTGGCGGTAATCGCCCAGTACTGATTTTCGCTCGCGGGTGATCGTTAAATGTACTTTGTACTGGTGCAGATATTCCAGCACCCGGGGTACGGCCGTTGCTGGTATGAATTTACTGAGGTATTCTAAAGGTGCCAGTTGCTTAGACATTCTTTTTTTGCTTGCTCAATTTCATCAGGATAGCTACTTCCAGGGTCGTATACAACAAGTACAGGAACATGCATCCGAAAATGCCTCCTTTATTAACGCCCTTTCCGGCTATGCTAATATAAATAAAGACAGCCACTAAACAAATCATCATTTTTGACACTACCCCCGAATATACCGCCCGTACAACCGCTTGTGGGTTTTTAGAGTTTAACGAACGGGTGAACAGGTAAAACGAAACCGCCGTAGCCGCAAATAAGATCAGGTTACCGATAATTAATACATCCACATTCAGGTCCCACTGGCTTAACCGGGCCCGGATTGTTATAAACAATACAGTGGTAATAATAAAGATCACTAACAGCGGACGAAATGACCTGGAGACCGTTTTAGTTGTCATTGTTTTAAAAAATGGATGGCAAAGATAGAAGGGAAATAAGAAATTAAGAATTAAGAATGAGGAATGAGAAAAGAAGGGGATCTTGAATGTTGAATATTGAATGTATTGAATGTAGAATGAAGAAGTGGAGAAGAAAGACAACAAGGCATAAAGGAAAACGCTTTACCATTGACAAAACACTCCTTTTCCGGTAACAACAGGGTTATCGAATAGGTGCGTTCAACAAGTAGTACATAAGGGGTGTAACCAGGTGCTTTATCAGGCTTTCTGAAGCTTTTCTGCCTTTTTATCGGCAAGCACTTCATTTACCTGACCATTGGTTGCTGTTGTCATGTGGCACTGGCCATTGAAATTGGCACTGGGCTCTATCTGCAGTTTGCCTGCATATAAATTGCCATTTACATAGCTGCCGCCTTTTAACTGCAACAGTTCCTTCACCTTAATAGTGCCGGATACTTTACCCATGATATCGGCCTGCTGGCCCGAAATATCGCCTTCTACTGAGCCATTGGAACCAATAACTACTTTAGCCTGGCATTGAATGTTACCTTGCAGGGAACCATCAATACGGATATCGCCATTGCTGGAAATATCGCCTTTTAATGTGGTTCCGGCAGCAATAATGGTAGCCGCACCTGTTCCTGGCGCAGATACATCGCCAGCGGTTTCGGATTTGGATTTCTGATTAAACATACGGTATGGTTGGTTTATTCTTCAATATTCTCGGTCTGGGGAATAGTAAGCGTTGTAGTGTCCAGTTTAACGCTGATATTCCCTTGTAGAACACTTTTTACATTGTCAAGATACTTGTCCTTATACTGCATCGCCTGCTCTAATGAATCGGTACGTACCTTCAGTTCCCGCAACTCACGCATGGTGTTCACATCTCCATATCCAGGTATATACATGCGCAAAGGGGTAAACACGATAAGCGCTACCGTTAACCCAGTCAGCAGTACAAATATGGTGCTAAGTGTAATATAAACACTCAGTCTGGATAATTTAAACGTCACAACCTCTTCGTAAGTATCATCGTTCATCACTACCAGCCGGTACCGGTTCTGCAAGCGCTTCAGGGTAGATTGGGCATCGAATTTAGCCATAGAGAGAGTTTCAAAACGCTAAAGGTAATAAGTTATTTTAATTGATCGTCATGAGTATAAAAATTAACGTTGTAACAAAATATTTTTCTTGAAAATCAGTTAATAAGATTTTAGTTTGTGGTAG
>DASUVL010000480.1:0-7536 GCA_036379015.1 Niastella sp. | reverse complement strand
GATACCGTAACACGGGTAAACAATCTTTTTACAAACACCATTAAGTTCCTGTCACAGTCCCGGGATTTTTCCACATTCGACCGGCTTACTTTTCTGAAGCAATATATTAATCCTTTATACGAAGGTTTAATGCAGGTACATCAGCAGCTTGTGTTAACTACCACGCAGCAACTAACCCAAAAACCGGCTTCTTTACATTTTAATAGTACCAATTTGTTTGCCGCCAATTTCCTGAACCCTTACTATTACAGTCTTTTAAAAGAAGATAAAGACAGTGAGGCGCTGGCGCAGCTGGGAAAAAAACTGTTTTACGACACACGGCTAAGCCATACCGGTAAATTAAGTTGCGGCAGCTGTCATCGGGCTGAATTGGCTTTCACCGATGGTGCTATGAAATCGTTGACTGGTGAAGGTGGTAATACTGTTCAGCGAAACGCCCCATCGTTGATCAATGCGGTGTATGCTGATCGCTATTTCTATGATCTGCGGTCATTCGATCTGGAAGATCAGGCCGGTCAGGTGATCAGGAATCACCTGGAATTTGATACTGATTTTCCGGAACTATTACAAAGAATAAATGCCGATACGGCCTATACCATAGCCTTCGACCGGATCTTCGGTAATAAAACTAAACAAGTGAACCGGAGCCAGTTTTCCACGGCGCTTTCTTCGTACCTCATCTCCTTGCGATCGTTCAACAGCGAATTCGATCGGTATGTGCGGGGGGAAAGAAAAACCATTTCCCCTAAAGTAAAAGATGGATTTAATTTGTTTATGGGGAAAGCAAATTGCGGTACCTGTCACTACGCGCCGCTTTTCAGCGGTCTGGTGCCACCGCTATACCATGAAAGTGAAAGTGAAGTGCTGGGTGTACTCGAAAACCCGGGGCAACGGAAAGTAGATAGTGATATGGGGCGAGTTGCCAGCAAAGTTTTTCATGAAGACCTTCCCATTTATAATCGCGCTTTCAAAACGGTTAGTGTACGAAATGTTGCAGTAACGGGGCCTTACTTTCATAATGGGGCTTATACTACCCTGGAGCAGGTGATTGACTTTTATGATCAGGGCGGTGCGGCAGGGGTAGGCCTTGGTGATGAACTGCCTAACCAAACCCTGGCGCCTGATTCGCTGCATCTATCAAAATATGAAAAGGGCGCCCTGATCGCTTTCCTGCATTCCCTGACCGATTCGGTAGCTATAAGAAAGTTTGTTGAAAGGTGAATGGTGAATCACCAAACGATAAGACCTGTAAGGTTCGATATGAGCTTGCCTGTTCGTTAAGTGTATGCGATCCTGACAGGTCTTGCATCCTAATCGACAGGTCTTACCTTTATCACCTCTATCAACTTATTAACGCGTCAACTTGTAAACTTTCTACCTTCCTCTATCACCTTTATCAACTCCCCTTAACACAAACTTAAGAATAGCATAATGATAAAAGTGAGCTAAAAGGTTTTTATAGCTACACTTTTGCAGCCGAAAACTACAACCCTACGGCTATGACCAAACAACAGCTATGGCTGCTGCTATGTTCTTTTATTGGAATAATAACAACTACAACAGCTCAATCTTTACCCGGCGACTCTATTGTATTTGGACCTATGTTCAGTCCTGTTTATCACGACTCTGTGAGGGTATGGGTGTTAACCAAAACAAACACCGGTTCTGGTGATGTGCTTTCACTGGATGTTACTTCCGGTAATGCTCCAGGCGCGCCCCTCAATGGCATAGTGTTCAATTCAGATGATCGGCTCGGGTACCGGTTAAGATCATATGTATATGCCAGCCTTGCGGCCGGACAAACGTATACTGCTGCTATTAAAAAGAATGGTGCTGTCATTCGCACCGCTACCATTAAAAATGAAACCAGTATTATAGATGATTTTGAATTTCTGACAGGAGGTTGCGGACGTATTTATGATACCTCCCGCTGTATCGACCGTCCGGAATCGCAAACGCATAAGAACGGCGACCCTGCTATGTATAATAAAATGGCTGCAGAGGGCAGCGACCTGATGATCTGGCTGGGCGATGCCACCTACCTGTTGGGATTGCAACATGCCATGGGACAGTGTCCGAATGGGGTAGACGACTGGGCAAATAAAGACATGGCTTTTGCCCGTTATATGTTTTACCGGGCATTTCACGATTCATTGACCATGGCCATGCCGCAATTGGCCATTACCGATAATCATGATACGGGTCCCAATGAATTTGATAAAACCATGCCTACCCTGGGCGCCATGAAAGAAATATTTATGGATTGGTGGCCCAATCCTGAATACAAAAGCACCAACGAAGGGCAGGGACTTTTTTCTTCCTATAAATATAAAGACGTTGAATTTTTTCTGTTAGATAACCGCAGTTATCGCGATGGCATACAGCAACAGCTGGGTCCCGAACAACTCGAATGGTTGAAACAGGGTTTGTTACATTCTACCGCTGCATTTAAAGTACTGATCTCGGGAACGCCGGTATTCGCCAAACACTGGGGCGGAAGAAACTTTTCGGTAACGGCACAGGCCGATGAACTGATTCAATACATAAAAAATAATAACATTGACGGGGTGCTTTCCTTTAGCGCCGATATTCATGAACAGGAATTCTATGGCAGGTATGCCGATGGAAAATATCCGTTTTTCGACGTCATATCCGGTAATTTGAATTCCGATGTAGGCAGCGGCCAGTTTACCATTGATTATAACAGTGATCGCATGCTCCGCGGGGTTAAACAAACTTACATGCGGGTTAATGTGTATGGCCAGGCCGGTGACAGAAGAATGAAAATAGCGTACGTAGGTTTAAATGGCCAGTCTTATTTTGAAACTATTATTCATGCCGATATGCTCCGGAGCGTGGATGACAGTACAAACAAATTAGCGCTTCGCTTTGCCGGTTCATTGATAGATTCATCTTCTTATAATAATATATTAAAGAGCGGCAGTGTTGCGTATGACAATGACAGGAATGGCAAAGCCCAGTCTGCCGCACTTTTCACCGCAAGTACCGCGATACAGTATCCTTACTCACCGGCCATGGATCTGCACGACCGGGCTTTCAGTATTGGTTATTGGGTTAACCCAACCCAGTTTTTAGCGGGTAATAACGTCGTTTTATCTAATGCCACAGCAAACGCAGGTATTACCCTGGGTTTTAATAACGATGGTTATCCGCAGTATACCGATTACAAAACCGGTACAACGTATACTGCATCGCGCAATGTGGTCATTAATAAATGGACATACATTGTATGGAAGTATGATAATATAAAACGCCAATTGTCGCTCTATTATAATGGCTGGCCTATACAAAGCTGGACGAATGTGGTAACTCCTTCATCATCGGTTGCTGACTTACTGATCGGCAATGACTTTGGCAACAACCATTTCATCGGGTTACTGGATGATGTTACTGTGTTTGGAAAGTTGATCTCCGACAGCCGCATTCTCGAAACTTCAGGGTATACCTCACATCGGGGAGAAGCCCTTAAAGTTGCCGGTGCGTCAAATATGTTTATCCCAGGCAGCCTGATCAATACAACGCTCAGCAGCGATTTCACCATTGAATTCTGGGGTAAGCTCAACGCGGATCCCGGCACCAATTATAAAATACTGGCCAGCAACGGTCGCGTTAATAATAATACCACAGGTATCTCCTTTGAATTCCCTGATAATAATAAAATGAATATTGTGCTGGGAACCAATACCAGCAACTGGAATACCATTGCTGATAAAGGCAATGCCTGGAAGATCGGAGAGTGGAACCATGTGGCCGTTTCTGCAACCAAAAACGGTAAGTTGGTATATTATGTAAATGGTGAAAAGATAGGCGAGACCGCTTTTACATCCTATGCGCCCAATACATTCGGGCTGGCTTTGGGCTATAGTACTTATTATGGCGGCAGTGGGGTGCAGGCCGAAATGGATGAGTTACGGATCTGGAATGTGGCGCTTAGTCAGGACAGTATTCGCAAACGAATGCACTATCCGCTTACAGGCTCAGAAAGCGGTCTGCAATTATATTACGATTTCAAAAAACATACCGATACTTCCATCATCAGTAAGGGTGTGCAGCCTTATGAAATAATACTGAAAGGAGGCGAACGGGTATCGGCAACTTCCCCGGTGGCCGACATACAAACCGGGTATCTTTCATCAGTAACCGCAAACTGGAGCCGGAGCAATACCGCCAATGCAGGGCTCAGTTATCCAGACCCCATCACCGGGTTTACCAGTAATATTGTAACCGGTAAAAATGCCGATAGCACTTTAGTAACTGCTTCCGGGAACGGTATGTATTATTTGAAAGGAGGCTGGCAGGTAGATCCGCTCAATAATTCATTTGCAACTATAAAGTTTAACCTGGCGCAGACTTTACCCAAAGCCGATTCCATTAGTAAAGTGGCTGGCAGGTATTATTTGTTACAGCAAACATCTGTTCCCGATTCATTGGTGATCATCAGCCAGGGAAATTTCGATGGGCAAAATATAACCTTCCTGAATGCATACCTCGAACAGGGCATATACCATTTGGGTTGGCAGGCCGATACGATCGTACCGATTACGGCTACTTTCCAGGTAAACGCTGGTACCGATGATGCTGAACAGGATATTTCTGCCGGGACCATGAATCTCACCAGCTCTGATCTTGAATTCACTAAAGACGGTACCAGCAACCAGTTACTGGGCGTGCGGTTTACAGGTGTAAATATTCCGCAGGGTGCAGTAATTAAGAATGCATACATGCAGTTCACCGTCGATGAAGTAAATACAACCGGCAATGTAAATGTGCTGATCGGTGTAGAGAATACCGATAACCCGCTTACTATGGCCACCTTCGATTTCGATATCTACCATCGGATAGTTAACTATGGCGATTCTATTATCTGGAAACCCGGACCTTTTGCTACTGTTGGAAATGCAGGTACTGGTCAGCGTACGCCTGATGTATCTGGTCTTTTACAAGGTATTGTAAACAGACCCAACTGGAAATCGGGCAATGCGGTGCTGTTTACAATGATTGACCCCGCCGCTCTCAACATACCAGGCTATACAGCCAATACTGACAAACGCGTAGCGCAGGCTTATGAAAACAATCCGGCCAATGCAGCAAAACTGGTGGTAACGTATGTAGTTCCCAACAGGTATCAGAACGGAACTTTCCCCATTGGCAAAAAAGCCTCCTGGAAGTACGATGACAGTGGCAATGATTTAACCAATACTACCTGGACGGCTGAAAATTATAACGATAGCAGCTGGGCTTTTGGCAATGGTATTTTGGGGTATGGTGATGGCAACGAAACCACCACCCTGAACTTTGGCAATGATGCAAATAACAAACGCAACACCTATTACCTGCGCAATACATTTACAGTGGATGACTATACGAAATACGATTCACTGGTGTTTGATGTGTTGAGAGATGATGGCGCCATTGTGTATGTAAACGGTACGGAGGCATTCCGCATGAACATGCCTGCAGGCAATGTAACTTATAACACATTGGCATCTGCTGCAGTAAACGGTACAGATGAAACCACTTATTTCCGTGTCAAAACAGCTAACCTGCTGAAGAATGGGAAGAATGTGATTGCTGTGGAATTGCACCAGAACGCTGCCAATAGTTCAGACCTGAGCTTTGATCTGGAAGTTGGTTTTACAGCGCCGCCATTGAAACCGGCTGCCTATCCTTTAACAAAAGGATCGTACTGGCACTATCTTGATAAAGGAGTTAGTCTTGATACGACCGCATGGAAAGATACTACCTTCAATGATCGTGACTGGGCAACAGGGCAGGGGCCGCTGGGTTACGGCGATCCCATGACTACCACCATTTCGTATGGACCCGATGCCAATAATAAATACGTGACTACTTATTTCCGCAGGGATATGATGATTGATATGGCCGCATTGCCTGATTCGGTTGAAATAGGCGTACGCAGAGATGATGGTGTGGTTGTTTATATTAATGGAACAGAAGTGATCAGGGATAATATGCCAGTGGGCGCTTTAACGTATCAAACTTTTTCTGCTGCTACCATTGATGGAACCGCGGAAAGTACTTACTATATTTTTAAATTACCCAAAACTATATTCAGGCAGGGAAGAAACCAGCTGGCTGCTGAGGTGCATAATCGCAGCGCCAATAGCTCTGACCTGGGTTTTGATTGTTACATAAAAGATGCAACGAAACAAAATCCACCGGCCAATTGTAACGGAAAACATATTGCCTGCTTTACGTCTATTGTTCCTACAGCGCAAACCAATAAATTGATCATACCTGTAGAACATCAGTTTCAGTTGATCTTCAAACAGGGAGATGCTTATACAAACGGATCAGGAACAGTACCCGGCAATCACGACTTTACCGCCTATGTGCCTGACAATGGCAGCAGTGTGCTGGGACGTTTGTCGGTAAACCATGAAAATTCACCCGGCGGTGTGTCTATGCTGAAGATCCATTATAACGACACAACGAGATTATGGAAAACGGATAGCTCGCAGCCTGTTGATTTTTACAACAACGACCTGGTAACAACCATGCGTAACTGTTCAGGTGGCATAACGCCCTGGGGAACGGTGATCACCAGTGAAGAATCGCTGAATGGCGGCGATGTGAATGGAGATGGGTATGAAGATGTGGGCTGGAATGTAGAAATAGATCCGGTTACTGCCAAAGTGGTGGATTATAATAAGGATGGCAAACAGGATAAATTGTGGGCAATGGGTCGCATGAACCACGAGAATGTAGTAGTGGCTGCTGACCGTAAAACAGTTTATTACGGAGAAGACGGCGGTACACATTGTGTTTACAAATTTATAGCTGATGTGCCTGGTAATCTCAGTGCAGGCAAGGTGTATGTGCTTAGTCTTGATCAGCCATTGGTAAACGATGATCCTTCCGGTAATACCGCCCGTTGGATACAGTGCCCTAATGCCACACAATACGATCGTAACAATATGAGCTCGATCGCAGCTTCGCTTGGCGGCACCAATTTTAATGGAGTTGAAGATTGCGAGATCAGTCCGGTTGATGGCAAAATATATTTTACCTCAAAAGGTAAAAACCGGGTGTACCGTTTCAGCGATAAAGGTACTACCGTTGAAAACTTTGAAACATTTGTAGGCGGTATGTCATATCAGATCTATACCAGTCAGGGTGTTTATACAGAAGCCTGGAGCGATGGAAATGATAACCTCACATTCGACGATCAGGGAAATTTATGGGTATTGCAGGATGGTGGTAATTATTATATGTGGGTAGTTCGTCCAGACCATACACAGAGCAATCCGAAAGTAGAATTGTTTGCTTCCTTTCCAGCAGGTTCAGAACCCACCGGGTTAACATTCTCGCCCGATTACCGGTTTGGTTTTGTTTCTGTACAACATCCTTCGGGATCAAATGCACCACAACCGGATGCAAGCCTGAATAACGTGAAATTTGATAACTCGGCCACCATTGTAATAGCGTTGAAAGAGCATTTGGGTGCCCAGCTACCTGTAGCAGGTTTTAAAGCAGATACTACGGTTGTGGTAG
>DASUVL010000479.1:0-3562 GCA_036379015.1 Niastella sp. | reverse complement strand
ACACCATTTATCACGCTCCAGACAAACGCTAATTCGTTTAATAAAACGAGATTAATTTTGCACAACCCGTAATAAAAATTCAATTTCAGAAAGAAAATAACAAATTACAATCACCCATTACAAATTGCCCCAATAATTACTAGCTTTATACAAAATGGTGCGTATGAAACCAACGATCATTAACCACCCGTTCCATGTCATAAACCTGGACTATGTGAGCGAAGCGCCCTTAAGCACACTTGAACAGGAAGCCATTGATAAATATGTAGATCTCCATAACAAATCACAGGAGTATCACCAGGTATTAACCAGGCTATTCAATTACTATACTTCTGCCGTTAAAATACTGCAAAAATGCTCGGCTATTTTTGATAACCTGCAGAATGAATACCTCTTGCTTACCCCCATGCTGCATTACCTGCAGGAAGGCGGCCCATTGACAGAAAATGAAATTGAATCAATTGATGAAAGCGAACGCGTTTGCTACGATACCCAGCCGCTGTTGACACAGTTACATAACTTTAACCACACATACGATGCGTACTATGACGGCTTAAGGGCTGCAGAAACCGAGTATGCCGGTACAGAACAACAACAGGAGAAACTGGAACTGCAGTTTGACGATTTCAATGATAACTATTTCAACCCTATTATCAAGGATTATAAGATCATGGAAATTGACATATGCAGCCTCGATGAGGACTTTGATAATTTCAGGGGCGCCTTTTGTGATTTAACCGACCTGGCCGACAAACTATATGATACCCGCGTCACATTTCTTGATGCCCACATTCAATTACATAACCGAATAGTTGAACTCGACAAAGACATTGTCGTCTTGTTTGCTGCCATAAATGGCGAATCTAATGCACCAACAAATAGTGATTCAAATTAATATCTCCGCTTTTTACGAAGCCCCTCCAAAAAACAGATAGGCCAAAATGATCGCTGTAATAACCCCTACCAGGTCGGCCAGCAACATGGAACCGATGGCATAGCGGGTATTCTTAATGGAAACAGAACCAAAGTATACGGCAATTACATAAAACGTAGTATCGGACGCGCCCTGGAATATACCGGAAAGGCGGCTGGCAAACGAATCGGGACCGTTGGCCATCATGGTGCTTACCATCATGCCCCGGGCGGCGCCCCCGCTTAGCGGGCGTATTAACGCAGTTGGCAGCCCATCCACAAAACGCGTATCTGCGCCAAGGAAGGCAAAGAAGTTCCTGATCCCTTCCATAATAACATCGAACGTACCGCTGGTGCGCAGCATACTTACGGCCACCAGTATGCCCACCAGGTAAGGAATGATGCGGATCGCTGTTTCAAAACCGTTCTTTGCCCCATCTATAAAAGCATCAAAAACATCTATCTTTTTATAAATAGCGCCCAGCACGATCAGCAAAAACACCAGCAGGATCAACCCATTGCTCAATACGCTTGAAAAAAGCTGCACGCCATTGGCATCCAGACTGGTTATATACCACACCAGCAGGGCTACTACTGCAGAAATACTTAAGATCCACAAAATAATAACCGGTTGCAGCAGGTTGATCTTTTGCCGCAACGATACAATGAACATGGCAGCCATGGTACCCACAAAAGTCACGATCATACATGGCAGAAAAACATCTGTAGGATCACTGGCATGTTGCGCTGCCCGCACGGCAATAACGCTGACCGGAATAAGATTAAAACCCGCCGCATGCAGGCACAGGAACATGATCTGTGCATTGGAGGCCACCTCTTTTTTAGGATTGAGCTCCTGCAAGCTTTGCATGGCCTTTAACCCGAAAGGGGTAGCCGCATTATCGAGACCCAGTAAATTGGCGGAAAAGTTCATGATCATATGTCCCATGGCCGGGTGCCCTTTCGGCACTTCGGGGAACAATTTTGAGAAGAAGGGGCCGATGATCCGTGACAGCAGGTTGATGCCGCCGGCCTTTTCGGCAATGCTCATAAAACCCATAAACAGGGCCAGGATCCCGATCAGTTTAAAGCATAGATCCACGGCATCCCAGCAGGTATCAACAATCCCATTGGCATTCTGTACACGTACCGCCACCACTTTATCCGCTTCCTTCCGGTAGATCAGGTCGCCCTGCTTTACCCGCCCGGTGGTATCCAGCGCTGCCACCAATGCGGCGTCAGCCGCAGAAACCGGCATTTGCTGCACCTGCACCGAATCCCCCCTTTTACCCACCACCATGGAGCTAAAAACCTGCTTTTGACCCCCGGCGAGAAATTGAATACCAGCAACTAAAATGGAAACAATAATAAAGGCACTCCAGATACGACTTAATGCCATAAGGGAATAAGATTAAGCGCTGAAGATAAAGGAATCCGGCCATATATAATCACCCCGTAAAACCCTATCTTTGCGCGCCGAAAACAGGATTAAAATAACATAAAACGCATATGGCTTTACAAGCAGGAATTGTCGGATTACCGAATGTTGGGAAATCAACCTTATTTAACGCAGTGAGCAACAGCGCTAAAGCGCAGGCCAGCAATTACCGGTTCTGTACCATTGACCCGAATGTTGGGCTGGTTGACGTGCCCGATAGCCGGTTAAACAAACTGGCTGAACTGGTACATCCCGACCGGATCGTTCCTACCCAGATCGAAATTGTAGACATTGCCGGACTGGTGCGCGGCGCCAGCAAGGGAGAAGGACTGGGTAATAAATTCCTGGGGAACATCCGCGAGGTAGATGCCATTATACATGTGATCCGCTGTTTTGAAGACGAGAACATTTTGCGTGATGAAGGTGCCATTAACCCCGTTGGCGATAAAGAGATCATTGATATTGAATTGCAGCTGAAAGACCTGGAAAGTGTGGACAAGAAACTGAGCCGTATTGAAAAACAGGCCCGGCTCGATCCCAAACTGAAAATAGAATACGACGTACTGGTACGTTGTAAAGAGCACCTGGAAAAAGGCAAAAGCATCCGCGAGCTGAGTTTTTCCAAAGAAGAACGCCCGGCTATTGCCGATCTGTTCCTGCTCACCGAAAAACCGGTGTTGTATGTAGCCAATGTTGATGAAGCAAGCATGCACACTGGTAACAAGTTCTCTGCCGCCTTGCAGGAAGCCGTTAAGAACGAAAATGCACAGGTGATCGTGATGAATAATAACATCGAGGCGCAAATAAGTGAAATGGAAGACCCGGCCGACAAGCAGATGTTCATGGATGAATACAAAATGACAGAGCCTGCTTTGGACCGGTTAATTCATTCAGCCTATAAATTACTGAACCTGCAAACCTACTTTACCGCCGGTGTACAGGAAGTTCGTGCCTGGACGATACACGAAGGCTGGAAAGCGCCACAGGCGGCCAGTGTTATTCATACCGATTTTGAAAAAGGTTTTATCAAAGCGGAAGTAATTGCCTACAACGACTATATTACCCTTGGCTCAGAAGCCGCCTGCCGCGAAGTAGGTAAGCTACGCATTGAGGGCAAGGAATATATTGTGAAAGATGGAGATGTAATGCATTTTAGGTTTAATGTATAAGTAGAATTATTCAATAATAAGAGAATATTTTTATAACGGTCCC
>DASUVL010000478.1:0-8248 GCA_036379015.1 Niastella sp. | reverse complement strand
GACCAGTTGGACCATCTGCCCCAAACATGGCTGCTTTTACCACACGGGCAGCGGCATCTGGCACGGTTCCGGGACCGGTGTGATTGTTAAAATCTGTGGCGGTATAGCCAGGATCAACGGCATTTATCTTAAATAAGGTATCGCGTAAATTATAAGCCAACACAATGGTATAAGCATTGAGGGCAGCTTTAGACGCAACATAAGAAGCTGGCTTAACATGATAATGCTTATAGGCAGGATCGTTTTGCAAGGTGAGTGAACCCAGGCCTGATGTAACGTTAACGATCCTCGGTTCTGGCGATGGCCTCAGCATATCTATAAATGCCTGCGTCACTTCAATGACACCGAAAAAATTAGTATCAAATACCTGTTTAAAAATGCTGACATCCGTTTCCAGTGGCAGTTGCGGCAAACCACCACCGCTGATACCCGCATTATTGATCAACACATCCAGGACCTTAATTTTTTGCCCAAGCAGGTGACGAGCTGCCTTTATAGATCCCATATCGTCTACATCGATCTCTATTGGCTCTACCTGGTGTAAGCCCTCTGATTGCAGTTGGCTGACCGCCTGCTGGCCTTTTTGCATATCACGGCTTCCCAGGTATACATAATACCCTTGCTGTAATAATTGCCTGGCTGTTTCAAAACCAATGCTTTTGTTTGCTCCTGTTATCAGTACTGTTTTCATAATTAATTATTTAACAATACAAAATTACAGGGGTGCATTATGTTAGCGATAACACATCCACCGGTATTAATGGTACATTTTACGGATGTTGGTGCGGTATTCGGCAGGCGTTACACCCGTTTCGCGTTTGAAGAAACGGTTAAAATAAGAGGCCTCTGTAAAACCGAGATCAAAGGAAATTTCTTTTAAGGTATTATCAGTATGAAAGAGTATGCGCCGGGCGTCCATTACCAGTCGCTCATGAATATGCTTGATCGCCGGCTTGCCGCTTTGTATTTTTACCACCTCGCTTAAATGCCCGGCAGAAATATTAAGTTGAGAAGCGTACTCGCCAACTTCATGCAACTCGCGGAAACACTCGTTTATTTTTGCCTGAAACTTCTTTAATAGCAGCTTATCTGCAGAAGGATGGCTATCCTTAAATTGCTCGGTATAAAGGCGGCTTAAATAAGTAAGCAGCACCGTCAGATAAGCGCCCAGCATGCGCTGCTGCCATTCACCAGGACGTTGATACTCAACATTGATCTTAGCCAGCATATCCTCTACAAAGCTCACATCGTTCGCAGTAAGGAGCAATTCATGGCCGCTATGCGGATTTTGAATAAGCGGCAACCTGATCAATGAAGCGTTTTCCTGAAACGACAGGAACTCACTCGTAAAAGCAATACCTGTGCTCCATACCTGTTCAAATTCTTCCTTTACTATTATCTGGTTTGGTCCTGTAAAGTAAATAGTATTGTCTTTAAGATCGTAAGGCGTCATGTCTATCCATTGACGGAAACCAGCGTGCCTTATAAAAACAATCAGGTAATGACTCTTTCGGTGCGGGATCAAAAGATCTGACCAGCTGGGTAAACTACCTTCAAAACTATATACCCTAAATTGGTTGTTACCAGTTACCTGGTCTGGCTCTATAGAATAAACTGGTACTTGCTGGTTAAGTACTTTCATGGCTTAAAACTATTACTTTTTTAGGAAGCGCACATCCCTTATTAATATAGCCGGGGCGGCCGGTATCATTTTCAATATTTTTGCGCCCATTAACAAAAAAATTCAATTTTTATTTGGAAGAAATATTTTGTCTACATTAAATTAGCGTGCCTTTTTTGAGGCGCTTTTATTTTATTAATAAATCAATCTTTTTGTTAATCTTATGTTAGCGCTACATCGTCAACCCCGGCGAATTGAATGCCGTGTACGCTTTGCTTGTTTTTTTATTCTTTGCTCGTTATCAACAATTTTATTTCCTTCTCAATCGGTTATGGGTTTTCCCGGACCCGTGAAGATTTCAAGCTTTACGGCCCGGCTCATTAACCTGGAAGCTACCGCCAAGGAAACATTCCGCTACAATGCTTCGCTCTTCAATGGTCAGAACCGGTCGGTCATTTATGAATTACAAGCCGCCGCACCACCAGGGTGGAATAACAGCTTTCGCGTTGATGGCATGCAGGTTACCTCTTTCAGACTGGATTCAAACAAAACGCAGGACATATCCATTGAACTAACGCCATCGCCTGCTGTAAAACCCGGCAAATACGCCATTCCCGTAAAGGCTGTCTCTGAACAGGGTACACTGGAGCTGAATCTTGAAGCGGTAGTGAAAGGTTCCTATGCGCTCGAATTAACGACCCCTTCCGGTTTGGTAAGCGGTGAGGTAACAGAGGGCAGGCGCTCTCCTGTTTATCTTTCCGTAAAAAACCTGGGTACTTTACCACTCGACAACCTGGATCTAGCTGCACAAACACCCACAAAATGGAATGTCACCTTTGAACCCGCCAAAATTGAGCATTTAGAGCCTGGCAGTTCCGTTACTGTAACCGCAAATTTGAATGTTCCGGATAAAACCATTGCCGGCGACTACCTTACAAACTTCACAGCCAATAATGCCAACGCTACTTCCAGCGTCTCCTACAGGTTAACCGTAACAACATCCTGGCTGGCAGGCTGGCTGGGCGTGCTGATCATTTTAACAGCTATTGGCATCGTGTATTTTCTCATTCGAAAATATGGTAGAAGATAAGATACTTTCATTATGGAAAATCCTGTCATTGAATTAATAGGGTTGACTAAACTATATGGTTCTTTGAAGGCTGTCGACAATCTGAACCTGAAGATCACAAAAGGAGAGATCTATGGCCTTCTTGGACCGAATGGAGCCGGCAAAACAACCACCATCCTTATGATGCTGGGACTTACAGAGCCTACTTCAGGAAAGGTTTCCGTTTGCGGCTATAATGCCACCAGCAATCCCGTTGCAGTGAAGCAAAAGGTTGGTTACATGCCCGATAACATGGGATTTTATGATGGCATGAATGCGTTTGATAATTTGGTTTATATGGCCAGGTTGAATGGCGTTCCTGAATCCAGGGTCAAGGAAAGAGCTATTGAGCTGATGGACCTGGTAGGCTTATCAAAAGCAATGGATAAAAAGGCGGGAACATATTCCAGGGGCATGAAACAACGGCTGGGTCTTGCAGAAGTACTCATTAAACAACCCGAGGTTATCATCCTTGACGAACCTACGCTGGGGATAGATCCTGCAGGTGTAAAAGAGTTTTTAACCCTTATAAAGCAACTGAGCAAACTGCAAAACATCACTGTTTTATTATCATCGCACCACCTAAACCAGGTGCAGCAGGTTTGTGACCGGGTAGGCATTTTTGTGGAAGGCAGGTTGCTGGCCAGTGACCATATTGGCAATCTGTCTACTCATTTATTTTCCCGCGAGGCGCATGTGGTAATGATCACATTCGGTAATCCATTGCATAACGTGGAGGAATATAGTCAGCAGCTAACACAGATAGAGGGCGTAAAGGCAATAGAAGTATCCGGTAACACCATTGAAATATCCAGCACACGAAATGCCACCCCTGAATTTGTTCGCTTTTTTGTTGAGACAGGCCTGGATATAATGGGGGTGCAACAGAAAGAATATGGTCTGGAAGAAATTTATCAACGATATTTTGAAAATAATCTAACCGAAAATGAATCGAATGGAAAATCCGGTAGCATATTTCAAAGATCTTTTTTCAAAAAAATTAAGAAGTAATGTTTTAACTGTTGCAGGTGCAGGCAGCAGAGCTACAGGTAGCCAGCAGCAGGTTTCACCTTTCGTAATTATCGTTAGAAAGGAGATCGGTGATCACGTCAGGAGTTGGCGCTTTATAGTTTTGTTAGTGTTAATTGTGCTCACATTTCTGGGTTCTATATATGTGTCGTTGACCAATCTTGTAAACCCTGCAGCCAGTCCTGTTAGCCCCGATCAGGATCTGTTGTATTTAAAGATCCTGACCACTACCGATGGCTCACTTCCTTCGTTCCACATTTTTATGAGTTTTTTGGGCGCTATATTGGGAATTGGCCTTGGATTCGACGCTGTAAACTCGGAACAACAGAACGGTACATTGATACGACTGCTGGCACAGCCAATATACCGTGATAATTTTTTGTTAGCCAAATTTATAAGCCCGCTTATAGTTATTACTACATTGTTTATTTCGCTGGGCCTGTTGATGATTGGCGGTGGACTGATCATTACGGGAGTCTCCATTGAAATAGTAGAGGTGTTACGGATATTGACATTTATTATACTAACGGTTCTTTATGTAGGTTTCTGGTTAAGCTTATCCATTTTGCTTTCTGTAAAATTTAAACAAGCCACTACATCGGCACTTACAGCGATCGGCATCTGGTTATTTTTTACGATCTTTTACAAGATCATCGTCACTATGGTGGTGAAGGCATTCTTACCAGATCCGGCGTTTCTTTCACAAACAGACATTCTTGACTACAATAATTTAATCCTGAGCTTTCTTCGGTTATCACCAAGTCAGCTTTACACAGATGCCACCACCGTACTATTAATGCCCGCTGTGCGAAGCCTGGGGCCGCTTACTATGGAACAGATGGCAGGCGCCATCCCTACCCCATTATCGTTCAGGGAAAGTGTATTGATCGTTTGGCCCCAGATAACAGGATTGGTAGCAGCAACAGTAATGTGTTTTGCCATTTCCTATTACTGGTTTATGCGAAGAGAGATCAGGACATAAGCAAAACCGTGGCAAATTCTTCGGGATGTTCAAGGGAAAGACTCCATGTACCAAATCCACCCATGCTCAGCCCGGTTAAATATATCCTGTCCGGATCCACCCGGTATTTCAGTCTGCCTGCCTGCCGACAGGCAGACTTATTCAACCATTCAATTTGATCAATAGCACTTTCACTATAAGTCAAATATTTTATAGCTCATGGTGTATGGGTATTTGTGACCGTTACAATTGAAATCGGAGAAAATTAAAGTAAATTTATCCTGATACCATTTTTACCATTAAATCAAAAACTACACATGAGAAAAGTTGTACTTTTCGCAACAGCATTGCTATGCAGTACAATGTTGCTTGCCCAGGATTACTGGAGGCCACACACAGATGGCGCCAGGATTGCCACCGACAAAGCCATAGCCCGGCTTGCATTTCCAACCGACTTCAAATTATTTGATCTGAATTTTACGCCTTTGCGGAACGACGTATTCAGAACTGTTGGTAATGCGTCAACACATTCAACAATTATCTCCTTGCCTAACGCAGACGGACAAATTGAACAGTTCGAAATTACAGAAGCTTCCAATTTCGAACCTGCATTACAGGCGCAGTTTCCGCAAATAAGGGCATTTTCGGGAAAAGGCATTTCCGATATAAATGCCACTTTAAAGTTGAGCATTTCGCCGCAGGGGATACAAACAATGGTCTTTCGTACAGGCAAGGAAAGTGAATTTATTGAACCTTATTCTGCCGACCACACTATTTACACGGTGTTCAAAAAACAACCGCGGGTTTTACCATGGAAGTGCTCTACTCCGGAGCAACAATTATCAACCAGTATAAATGACCAGGTAAATGCCCGTGTAGCAAGGTCAACCGGCGATCTGAAAACAATGCGGCTGGCGCAATCAGTTACTGCCGAATATTCCAATTATTTTGGGGCCACAAGTGCTTCACAGGTTGCATTGGTGCTGGCGGCTATCAATGCTACGCTTACCCGTTGCAATGGTGTATATGAAAAGGACCTGGCGCTGCATCTTAACCTCATCGCGGCAACTACCAATGTGATTTATTATAATCCTGCATCGGATCCATATACTACCATCGGAAACTGGAACACCCAGTTACAAAATACATTGACCTCTGTGATCGGTGCAGCGAATTATGATATCGGCCACCTGTTTGGTGCATCCGGCGGTGGCGGTAACGCCGGTTGTATCGGTTGCGTTTGTGTGGACAATTCAAAAGGAAGCGGCATTACTTCTCCTGCCGATGCTATTCCGCAGGGAGATAATTTCGACATCGATTATGTAGTGCATGAAGTAGGGCACCAGTTGGGCGCCAACCATACTTTCTCCATGAGCAATGAAGGCACAGGCGTTAATATGGAACCTGGTTCAGGTATTACTATTATGGGTTATGCCGGTATTACCAGCCAGGACCTAGCTCCACATTCTATTGATATTTTTCATCAGGCATCCATTGCCCAGATCCAGTCTAATCTTACAGGCAAGACCTGTCCGGTTACAACCAGTATATCCGGCACTAACGCAACGCCTGTTGTCAGCGCCGGCAGTAATTATACCATTCCTATCAGCACCCCGTTTGCATTGACCGGTTCAGCTACCGATGCCAATGCCAGTGACGTGCTCACTTATTGCTGGGAACAAAATAATAATGCATCATCATCACAAACAGGAGCCAGTAGTGTGGCCAGCGCCACCAAAGCATCCGGTCCCAACTGGATCTCATTTCAACCTACCACGTCGCCAACAAGATATTTTCCCAAAATGGCGACTATTCTTGCAGGTGGTTTAGTGAGTGGTCCGTTACCAGGTGGTGATGCAGGAGCCAATACGGAAGCATTGAGTTCCGTTTCAAGAACGTTGAACTTCCGGTTAACTGTAAGGGATAATGCGCCGTATAGTTCTACTGCGCCGGTATCTGTGGGACAGACCCAGTTTTCGGATATGACGGTAACCGTCACAAATACGTCAGGGCCTTTTTCCGTGACCGCTCCCAATACGGCTGTATCATGGGCCGGCAATTCATCACAAACTGTAACATGGAATGTAGCAAGTACAACAGCATCACCTGTTAGTTGCGCAAACGTAAAAATATCCATCTCTACAGACGGAGGCACTACATTCAGCACATTAGTGGCCAGCACTGCTAATGACGGCAGTGAGGCGATCACTGTTCCCAATACACCCACTACAACAGCAAGAGTAAAAATAGAAGCCGTAGGAAATATTTTCTTTGATATTTCCAATACCAACTTCACTATTACATCCGGTTCAGGCTGTGCTTCTCCGGCTGGGTTAACAGCTTCTGCTATTACCAATACATCTGCTACAGTAGGCTGGACAGCCGTAAGCGGCGCTGTATCGTATGATGTGGATTATAAAGCTACCTCATCCGCAACATGGATCAATGCAGCAACAGGAACAACAGCTACTTCTGTAGGCATAACAGGTCTTACACAGGGAACTGTTTATGATTACAGGGTAAGGACCAATTGCGCCAGCGGCAGCAGTGCTTATTCAGCGGCACAGTTCACTACCACCGGAACAGTCGCCTGTGCTGCGCCTACCGGTTTAACCAGTTCCGCTGTAACTACTACCGGCGCTACTGTTAGCTGGACAGCCGTAAGCGGCGCCTTGAGTTATGCTGTAGATTATAAAGCTAATTCATCCGCTACATGGATCAGTGCCGCAACCGCAGCCACTTCTACATCTGTTACCATTAGCGGGCTAACAGCAGCCACATTATATGACTGGAGAGTAAGAACAGCCTGTTCAACTGGCACCAGCGCTTATGCCACTGCACAGTTCACCACCACCTCAACAGGTTGTGCAAGTCCAAAGGATACTTCAACCAACGGAACAATTACCGGTGCAGCAACCATTCCGTTTAATACCAATGTCACTGGTCTCATTAGCCCAAGTGCTGATATTGATAATTATAAATTTGTGATCACTACCGGCGGTACAGCCACTGTTACATTGACCACCTTGCCTTTCGATTATGACCTGAAAGTGCTGAACAGCGCAGGTACACAGCTCGCTATTTCACAGGCCGGCAGCACCACCAGTGAAACCATTACCAGAACCTACACTGCAGGTACCTATTATGCGCAGGTGTATGGTTACAATGGGGCCAATAGTGCTACGTCTTGTTATACATTACGCGTACAGCTAGGAACTGCCAGCCGCGGCGGAACTGATCTTATCACCGGTGATGTGCAGAAAGTGGATATATTCCCGAACCCTGCAACTAATGTAGTGAACATTAATCTTACAGGTTTCACCGGAAAATCAGATGTGAATCTATTTGATGTGACTGGCCGCGCGGTAATACGTCGTGTGGTGAGCGCGACTAACTCGCAGCTTGACATTTCGACATTGCCTACAGGTGTTTATATTCTGCGTATTAAGAATGGAGGAAAGGAAGTGAAAATGACAAAGATCATTAAACAATAAAGACAAATACAGGACCCGATACAGAAAAGTCATCC
>DASUVL010000477.1:0-7496 GCA_036379015.1 Niastella sp. | reverse complement strand
AACCAGCTCAGCCAGCAGGCGTCGGTGGTTCAGGAGGGTAATGATATTATCATTCGCCTGCCAAATGAAATGAAAGGCGCCGCTGTAACAGGAAGCATGTTGTTTTATTGTGCCGACAATGCACTGAAAGATATCAGAATGAACCTGCATGTGAATGCCGATGCTATGCAGCATATTAACACCCGGTCAATCATGCCTGGCAATTATACCGCCAAGATCCGCTGGGAATGTAACGGACAACAATATTATACTGAACAATACATTACTATTCAATAACTATGTGGGAGTCAGCTATAGCAGGCGTATTATTAGGACTGGTGAGTAGTTTTCACTGTGTAGGTATGTGCGGCCCGCTGGCCCTGGCATTACCCGTTCATCATTTGCAGCGAAGGCATCAGGCAATAGCTATGTTGTTGTATAATGCAGGCAGAGTGGTCACGTACTCTTTGGCAGGCCTGGTATTTGGATGGGCGGGTAGGGGTGTTTATATGGCGGGTTTTCAGCAATGGTTTTCTATTGGCATGGGCGTCGTCATACTTGCACTGGTTATATTAAATCATTTTCTTCATAGTACGCTTACACCTTCATGGGTGCGTTCATTTCATGGTAATTTACAACAAGTGATGGGCAGGTTATTGCAATCGCCTAAACACCATCATTATTTATTCCTGGGCATGGCCAATGGATTGTTGCCCTGCGGTATGGTATACCTGGCCATCGCAGGCGCATTAAGCACAGTTGCCGTCAATCAAAGCGTATTGTTCATGGCTTCGTTTGGGGCAGGCACCATGCCGGCTATGCTGGCCTTATCGTTATTTGGGATGCCTGTTAAATTATCACTGCGGCGGCAACTGAAAAAAATAATGCCTTTTGCAATCGTCTGTATGGCTGTATTATTAATTTTAAGGGGGTTAAACCTGGGTATCCCTTTTGTAAGCCCGGTATTGCCTGAAGCTCGGCAACCGGCTATTTCCTGCCACTGACCTGTTTAGAAAGTGCCTACAGGGTCCTCGTCCATGTCACTGTATCCCCACTCTTTGTTTTCGGGTAATTCAGCAGTGGGTGATTGTCCGTATTTTAAAATGGTAACAGCGAGCCAGATCACCAGGAAAGGAGAAGCGATGAACATCAGGATGATGATGTTTTCCGAAACACCTGCGTTGAATAGAGTATAATACAGCACCAGATAAGTTGTAACAATAGTGGTAACAATAACAGGTTTCTTCATGACCGGTCGTTTAAAAGTTATCTTAAGGTACGCTTTTTCAACCTGATAAACAACGTTTGCTCTAACGAACCACCTCGGCCATCACACGCAGGCTGAATACTGCTGGCAAGCAAATTGAAGCAATAACCTAAATAGCTGTATATACATGCCTGGAAGTAAAGACGCATTGGAAACTGTACGGCATAACCTTCAACTGGACGAAAACCTGGGACAGCATAAACAGGGTTGGGTTGTCCAGAAAGTTGGTTGGACAATCTTGTATTTGGGTTTGATCCTGGCACTTGCCGGTGTTTTTGGGTCCGGACCAGTAAGCTACAAAACCCAGTTCCAAAGTGGAAACAGTATACAGTATGAGCGTTTTCTGCGGTATGAAGGTGAAGCGGAAATGACATTTAATATAAATGATGCCAAAGACAGTATCGCCCTTGAAATACCGCAACAATATTTAGAGTACATCGATGTGAAATCCATTTCGCCTTTGCCACTTGGTAACAGGACCGTTGATGGTGTAACTACCTATTATTTCAATGCTTTGGGAAAGGCCAGTATACATTGTGATCTCATGGCCAAAAAAACGGGTAGTATAACGGCAGTTATTAAAGCGAATAAAACGCCTTTCACAATTACTCACCAAATCTATCCATGATGAATCCGGTAATCAGAGGTATAATAATATACTTGTTCCTGATGCTTGTATTCAGGCTCAGTGGAAAGCGTACGTTGGCGCAAACTACCCCTTTTGAATTCATCCTCCTTCTTATTATCAGTGAGGTTACCCAGCAGGCGCTTGTGGGGGAAGATTATTCCATTACCACCTCCCTCATTCTTATTACCACTTTGATAGGGGTAGACCTGCTCTTCTCTATGATCAAACAAAAATGGAAAGGACTTGAAAAAGTAACGGAAGGTTCTCCGCTTATTGTTGTAGCCAATGGCAAACTGTTGCAGAACCGGGCAGGCAAGTCAAGGGTGAGTGAAGAAGACGTTCTCGAAGCAGCTCGTAATCTACACGGTCTTGAACGACTCGACCAGATAAAATATGCCGTCCTTGAACTGGATGGCACCATATCCATTATACCCGGGGAATCAGCGTCCTGAACTTACCTTACTTATGAGGAAAATTTTCATCAAAGCTGTACCACAAACAGGTTAAACAAATGAAGCTGCTAAAGGATATATGGAAAGTGCTTGTGCAATCTTTCAAAAATTTTGGCGAGGATAAGATCCCAAAATCCAGTGCGTCGCTTGCCTATACCACTATCTTTTCGTTCGGACCTTTACTGGTTGTGATCATTTTTTTATGCGGTCTTTTTTTAGGTCAGGAAGCTGTACAAGGGAAAATTTATAGCCAGATGCAACAGTTTGTTGGTCTCCCAACGATTATGCAGTAGCGCTGAAGAAAGTTGAAATAGAGACGGACAAAAATGATAATACTACTGTAAAAGAAAGTAAAAAATAGCCAGATAAATTCATTTAAAAATTGATTAATGTCAATATAAAAATGGTTTGAGAAATTCTTTCCATAAGTAAATTGATTTTTTGTAATTTGGCTCCATAGGATAAGGTTTAATGGTTAATGGTATTTGATTAGTGCAGCCTCCCCTCCGGGAGGCTTTTTTATTTACATCGAGTTCAGGTTTCCTTTACATGCAGCAAGCCATGCGTTAACGCTTTCCATTGCAGTTTGGCCAATCCCAACTGGGCGCCGATGTAAAAAAGCCAATTCCGGATCCTGGTAAATAAGTTAGGGCTCCTGAGATTAGAATGTTCGTTTCTGCCAAATACCGCAGCCATAATTTTCAATTGTTTGCGATAGATCACAAAGGTTGAGGTAGCCGCCTGGTCAAAAAAGTGCGTTGGGCTAACGGTACGTACTAAGGGATTTGTTGCCGTTTTTACCGTAATAAAGGTCAACTGTTGTTGGTCAGATGATCTTTCTCCTGTCTGCATTACCTGTACCCAGTCGCCTCCGCCCGTATCGGGGTTATCGGGACCCGGAATATTGATTAACAGGTAATCGTCTTTCTGTACCGGCCGGTTAACCGCATTGCCGGTTTCATCAAATAATTGAAAGGTGGCGGTAGGTTTTCCTGCATACTCATGCCAATGGTTCACATTCAACAATCTTTGGGCAGCAATGCTGTAACAATATTTAACATGAGAATTGTTCCGGCATTTGATACGACTGTATGTGCTTGAAGATCGTCCGGATCTTTGCTCAGGCACCACTTCATGCAGCCATTGTTCTTTTATTGCATCTTTATTGCCCATCTTTTACATTCTGCAATTTTATGATTGTATCACTGCTATAGCTATGCCACTGGCAATAATGCCGGGTTTAACATGCGCTGTTTTGAAGCCTTCGCAAAAAAAAGCCCCGCCTATGGCGGGGCATACAGCGGGGGCTATAAGCGGGGCATAACGCGAGACCTGGAATTATATTAACACCATGTATTTATTCGTTCTCTGGCTCTTCAGATCCTTCCTGTTCTGCTTCCCAATTAATGCCACCTTCTGCAATGGCGCTTAATGTTTGGTCAGTTTCCTTTTCTTCTTCTAATGTAATATTAAGAATGTCGGCCGCTTCATCGTTACCCATAGTCATGGCTATTTGAACCAGGCCACCGTAGGTAGCTATTTCGTAATGCTCAACCTTTTGGGCAGCCATAATGATGGCTGCATCTCTTGTCATAGTGCCATCTTCGGTCTCTTCCAGAATGGATTCACCTTCTTCAATTAATCCCTGCATAGCATCACATTTTTTTGCCTGTGCATTCCATCCAAATAGTTTGAACACCTGGTCTAACCTGTTTACATGTTCTTCAGTTTGGGTAATATGTGCCCCAATGGCCTTCTTTAATTCTTCTGATGTAGCTGCTTCCTGCATCTTAGGCAATGCTGTTACAAGATGTTTTTCTGCCCAGTACAGATCTTTTAATGCCTCGTGAAAAAATTGCTCTAATTGGGAGTTGCCTTTGGCGGCGCCACTGGCCGATGTAGTTTTCTTAGAACTGTTCTTGGGTGTTTTTGTGTTAGCCATAAATAAAAAGGTTTATAATATATGTTCAAAGCATATGCCACCCGTGTCTGCTGATTATTAATATTCCCGCGCACGATCTTCTTATTGAGGTCAATGTTGATTATCCTGCTTTCTTTAATAAGCGTAAAAATTCCCTGGCGTTTTTTATCGCAAATCCTTCCCGGTCATTATTGAAGTAAGCCCATATACGTGTTGCTTTACTTTTGCGAATACGTTGAACCCATACGGCTAATTCTTCCCTGGAATAGTCATGCCGGTACCATTGTTTCACTCCATGAAAACGAATGTAAATTTCGTCAGCAGTTTTTATAAGTTCGTCGGGCAGGCGCGGTCCGCTACAAGAACAAAAAATAGTTTTAGTGTGGCGAAAAGACTTATATACATCCTCGTTCCACCAGCTTTTATGTCTGAATTCGACAACATTCCGTCTGCGGGGATCTAATTGTGCTACAATATCTTTTAGTCGTGCTGGCGTATAGTGATAGCTGGGTGGTAATTGATATAAAAAGCAACCCATTCGGGGACCAAGCAAATCAGCTATAAAACCAAAGTCTTTGGTAAGTTGCTTTGTTCCTTTGAATTTCCTGATATGCGTAATAAGTTCACAGACTTTGACTGTATATATAAATTGACGACGGCCAGCTTGTTTGATCCATGTTTTCACAGTTGCAATCGTTGGCCAGGAATAAAATGGTGCATTTAATTCCACTGTTTTAAAATTAGTGGCATAATGAGCAAACCATTCATTGCGCGCTATGCCTTCCGAATAGAAAATACCCAGCCAATGCCAATAATACCAACCTGAACAACCGATGTTATATTTGGGAAGTTGGTCCTTAATAGTTTTATGGATGGTTGCCTGCTTCTCAAATTCCAACCGCGCCTTTTGCATTTTTTGCGCACGACCAATATTTTCCCTGCGTTGTTTTTCCCGGCGTTCAGCTCGTTTGGCGCGGCGTTCTTCCAACGTTAAAATTGGCTTGTCAGGCATATGTTTTAAAACAATAAAAATCATTCCTTAGCATCTATTTCCCGCATTTTTTGCCGGGGTAACTTATTTATTTCTAATTGATCCTCTACAATATATGCACGGCATAGATTTTACAGCAGTTACTTTATTAAGATCATTATTTAATTCAAATTTTAATATCATGTTAGCAAAAGGATTGGCTGCTACAGCCGCGGAACTGGTAGGGACACGTATTGTGGAAAGTGGTGCAAATAAAGCCATCCAATCGTTGCCACAACAAAAGCAAAACAGGATCAAAGGTGTATTAATGGTTGTTGCCGGAATAATGCTATTTAAGTCTGGTTTAAAGTTGCTAAAGAGAGAGCGAAACGTTAATAGCGGAAGTTGATCCCATGAACCGCGCAACCATGGGCCGAATGATGATATACCAACCAGGTGTACATAAGTCACTGGCATATGTTTTTAATAAGTCTCAAAAGAACATTGATCAATTTATATACTCCGATAGGCGCATCTCTGCATGAAAATGGTCAATGCTTCTTTACCGTATGGGCGCCACTATGTAATGCTGTTAGTGTGGTTATACTTACATCTCCTGAAGTTACATGGTCTATAGGAAAAAGTGAAATGGGCTATTGGTGTGTCATAGTAGACCATGTAACCCCGGAGATGCAATACGGCGTGCTGTTAGATAATAGCTTGCTGCGCCCTGATCCCGCTTCCCGTTGGCAACCCAACGGCGTGCATGGCCCTTCTGCTGTTGTCAACACAAATTTTAACTGGACCGATGAGCACTGGCAGGGCATTGAACTGGCTGGCAACCGTATTTGAACAAATCAACAGTACAGATGAATAACGATGCTATGAAAATTCCAACGTCTACATACCGGTTACAATTGAATGCCTCCTTTAATTTTAAACAGGTTGCGGAGCTGTTGCCATATTTGCACGACCTGGGTATTACTACCATTTATGCCAGTCCATTTTTTGCAGCACCACCCGGCAGTACACATGGTTATGATGTCTGTGATTCGGATACACTGAATACTGAAATAGGTACATTGGAGCAATTGCAGCATATAACCATGGATATGCGTACAAATAATATGACCTGGTTGCAGGATGTGGTTCCCAATCATATGGTGTTTACCATGGCCAATAAACGCCTCGCTGATGTGCTGGAACGGGGAGTTTATTCACCGTATTATACATGGTTTGATATTGACTGGCAACATCCCGATCCTGACCTGCATGGTAAGCTGATGGCGCCTTTTTTAGGTAAACCGTTGAATGAATGTTTGCAGAACCAGGAGATAGTTATAGATATAGGGGAGGGTGGCTTTGTAATAAAGTACATGGACCAGCGTTTCCCGCTTTCCATCAGTGCGTATGAACTTTTATCAATACTGCCTGATGCAACAGCGTTTACCGGGGTAGGGGAGTTGTTGCAGCAGTTGTATGCAGAAGCAATACTGGGCTTGCCGCTGGCCTCGTGGCGGCAAATTAAGTCATCCCTTGTAGAATCATTGCTGGCTAATGAACAGCATGCAACAACTGTTAAACAGCTGTTGGCGGTAATTAATGCAGACATTAAACTGCTGCAGGCGATCTTGCAGCAACAGTATTACCAACTAAGCTGGTGCCAGCATGCCAATCGTACAATAAATTACCGACGTTTTTTTGCTGTGAACGAACTGATCGCTACCAATATGACGGATGATAAGGTGTTTTGTGATTACCATAAATTATTGAAGATCCTGTATGATCAAAAGTTCATTCATGGGTTACGTATTGACCATATAGATGGATTACAGGAACCGGGTGTTTATATAAACAAGATGCGGCGCCTGTTTGGCGACGATTGCTACATGGTTATTGAAAAGATCCTCGAACAACATGAAGCGCTGCCGCGTAATTGGCCCGTGCAGGGAACAACAGGTTATGAATTCGGTTCGCAGATCAGCTGGTTGCTGACCGATCAGCAAGGAGCTTCAGCGTTGGTAAAGTATTATCAGGCCCTTTTCCCACTTATGGATGATTACAAAAAGATCACGTTTGAAAAAAAGCGGCAGTTCCTGCAAACCTATATGGGGGGCGAATGGGATAACCTTGTCAGCTGTTTATACGCCTTGCAGCTGGTACCTGATACCATGGACCGTGACGCAGTAAAACAGGCCCTGGGCTTGTTCATGTGCTGCATGTCCGTTTACCGGTTGTATCCCGAAGATGGGAGGCAGCCTGATGTTACCTCCCAGCAG
>DASUVL010000476.1:0-6978 GCA_036379015.1 Niastella sp. | reverse complement strand
CCCGGCAATGACCCGAAAACAACAGGTAATTGTCATTACAGGGGAGTTGATGCGCATTGCAAGCAAAAAATTCATCGTATCAGCTTGCTATGACCCATTTACAACCCACTTACTGATCAGGGACGGTAAAAACGAAGAGCGGGCTGAAAAGAAATAGTGTGGGGTGGGGAGTAGGGTCGGATAAGGTTGAAGCAACACCATTTGGATAGTTATTAAAAAACAATAAATTTGGTGGAAATGAGTGTTATATGGGAGTAGATAAAGCCTACATAGCCGAAATGGATAATCGTTTTAAAGAGTTAAAAGTTAGCGGTAACCAGACATTGGAGGAGATAGTAATCTATAATGTGACAAATAGAAAATATGATATATGACTCTTTTAACCAGCCGACTCTTGATCACCTGCAAGGCTTTCTTTATTCATTAGCCTGTATTAGGAACCAATTGTTTCCTCAGGAAGACGTTAATTATCAGTATTACTTTCTTGAATTATTCAACCACAATAATTCGAATCCAAAAGAAGTATTAATTCAGTTAATTACAGAACATATACAAGATATTGATGAAAAGGATAGGCAGTATATTTATATTAACTCCAATTTAAACGAAATAACCTCCGATTGGAGGACAACTATTGAAGATAGTATTAAGACCTATTTTTCACCTGTGGATGCCCTGAATGATTGTTATTCTTGCCGAAAATTCTTTGAGATCTTAATAGAGTTTTTAGAAATCAAGACAGACTTGAATGTTTTTGAATGGAAATTGGATATGAATAAGCCTCCTTACAATTTTTACTATCAGTGGGGAATGGATTTTAAAGCTTACCTTTTTATTCTTAACGACAAAATGTACTTCCTTCATTTTGCAACTGCTTTAGGTTAGCAGCACGACTTCATCAAAACGCGATGTGCTGCGACCCGAAGTTGACATACGCCGTTTAAGCCGGCGGTATAATCCTAAAAACCAGATATGACAAAAAAAATATTGCAAAATTTATTATTGACATTTGTTCTTTCCCTTTTATTGACAGGACTTTTCTATTCAATTTGGTTTAGTTCCAAACAAAGAGGTTTTGAAGAAGGACAGGCGTTGACAATTCTTTTTTTTGTTGGAGATATATTTCAAAACCTGATTTTGACAATAGCTACATTACCCGTATTCTTTTTAGCAAAACACGCCAACTATAATAACTTAAAGACAAGAATTTTGCTTTATTTTTCCGGGCCTGTTTTATTGACTTTATGTTTCGTTTTGTTTGTTGGTAACAGTGCAGAAGACAAAATAGGTTTTTTGTTGCCTGGACTTTCGTTTGTCGCAATTCATTCATATTTTTATTTCAGGTTGACTCATCTCAAAAATGACAAAGTTCAGTGAAGAAAATGTTTGCTCAAGTCGTTAGCTGAAACCCAATCGAAACCTACACTTCAAAATGACATTAACGAGATTTTGAGATCCACAGATACACGTTTTTCAAAATGGGCAATAAACGAAATTTTGAATTGGAAAAAACAACCGGCCGGTGGTTGCTGAGCTTTTATCGTATTACTTGGATAAATACTTATAGTTATTTTACCAAACTGACACTCAATCAATTTTAAAGTTCAATGGTACTTTTGGCAGCGTGAAAAACGGATGTGGATAAAAATAAACGTAAAATATACCAGTATAAATAGCGAACATTGGTTAATTGTTTTATATTTAATAAATCTAATAAGCGAAGCGGCTTGTGTTCTAGTAAAAGATCAATAGCTAAAAATCAATATATAGCAACCTTGTTTTGATATGCAAATCCAATGAGTCCTTGAAGTCCGTTTTAAAATCCTAAGTCCGGAAAAACCAAATCCATGATCCTTTGTAAAAATGAAAATCCTATGTTCAGCCTGATTCCAAAACCTATGAAGAAAAAGTCCAACCAGCTTTCACGCTAAACTCTTAAAGGAACCGTCCTGGATCCTATTCCTCTTAAAAACCGTTAAGGGTTGCCGTAAAAGTCATTTAAACCCCGCCATTGGCGGGGTTTTTTTCATTAATCTCATCGTGGTTTAATAATTCCGGATAATACCCAGATCATAAGGGATATTGCCATAATCACCATAGCTACCATTCGGTACTCCCTGGATCAACAGCTGACAACGATCGATATTATCAATGTCCATTCTTTCATTATTGCCCGATCGTATGGCCTCCACATGGGAGATCTGGTCTGTCCACACTTCTGCCAGGAAATTAAGCCTGTCTCTGGATGCCCATTTCTCGGATACTTTTGTCCAGGTACCGCCCAGGCTCGTAGCGGTCCACAACTCCTGGTACCGGTTAATGTCTTCAACGATCATATAAAACTTACCATCTGCGATATTCCGGTAAACATGGGGCGCTTCAAAGGTAGCTGTAGCTACCACTGTGGGCGCTTCCCAGCTGTACGGGAAATTAGCTACGGTGGTCCTGCGTCTTTTAATGGTGCGGGAACCATCCTGTGCTGAATAAAAACAATATACGTACGTGCCATCGGAGATACACCAGAAATCGATGCCATCGGTAAAGCCCATGGCTCTGTTGGCAGTCCATAAAGCTGGATTACTTACATCAGTAGATGTAGAAAAAGATGCGCCCAAACCACTCTGGTAAATTAAAAACCATTTGCCTTTCACCGGAAACCAGAATACCTGGGGCGCGCAGAAATAAGAGCCTGCATTCAACGCGCTCATATAGGTGCGGCCAGCGGTTTTCAAATTGGCAATGGAAGTAGCGGATGCATAACCCATACGCCAAAGGCCACCGGTACCTTTATCGCGGCCCGTATAAAAGAGATGGTATCTACCACCTGAATAAATAATGGAAGGATCTTTCACTGCCAGATCATCAAAGGCGCCTGATGGTCCATCCAGAAAACACCTGGCTTCTGCATACCAGGTAGGGGTGGGGTTGGCCTCTTCGTGCGCGCCGGCGGTTATTGCGTCAGTATCCGCTGATGCGGGTTCTTTTGTTTTTTTTGAACAATGTGTGAGTAGCAATAATATGCATACTGCACCTATGTATTTAAAATGTTGCATAATTAGGAAAGGTTGATTTTAGTAAAATGTTTCAGGTCAATGGTCAATGGTCAATAAATTTCAGGCGGCGCAAGGTCCTAAATTACCTTCAAATTTCGCGAGCTATTCACCATTCACCATTCACTAGTTTGACACCAACGTAGTCACACTCGATGCCGGAAGATTGATACCAAAACTTCCGCCTGAAATGGTGAAACTATCTGCTGTCAGGTTAGCAGAGCTGGTTGTTCTGTAGCGATTGAAACCGGCCACCGTAGCGCCGCTTATGCTGAATGGCTGATACGTGATCGCGGCATTTTGATTAACGGCAACGATCACTACTTTTGAACCGCTCTTGTAGGCCGTAACATACACACCGGATGTAGGATTGGCTGTGCAGGAAATTTTGTTGTAGCCGGGGCGTACCCATTTGGCCCAATGTGACAGCACATGTCCGCGTTTGGTGATATTGCCGCTTTCATCAAGCATGCCATAGCTTCTTCTGATATACCACCATACATACATGCTATAGCCTGCATTCATGCAATCATGAATTTCTTTGGCAACACCCATGGCGCCGGTCCAGTCATTGGCATCATTGGTATTGTAAATATGCTCTGTCATCCACACTTCCTTACCCGGTGAATATACATAGGGCGTTTTACCATAGATGTGACCGCATACATACCCCGTTTTTGATTTGGCGGTAGCATTGCTCAGGTAGGTATCCATATACGTTTTATCCATGTTGAAAGTTTCGGGCGCCATAATGGTTGCCCCGCAGTTACTGCCCTCGGCTGCAACAAAAGCGGCTACTTCGGGGGCTGTTAGATCCATGGATTCGTAAGTGACCTGGATATTCGGTTCATTGATGGGACTGATGGCCGATACGCCACCTACTGTTGTACAGAAGTTCCTTAAATGCGCCGCATAACTGGCATAGGCGCTGGTATTTAGTTTACCGCCTACCAGGTTGTTATTGTTCTTCATGGAAGCGGGTGCCGTCCAGGCGGAAGCAATGACCATGGCGCCAAAAGATTTGGCTGCATCGATCGTTGGTTTTTCTGCTGCAAAATCTGACGCATTGGGCGATACGCGCACGCGCAGCACGCTTAATCCCATACCCGAACTGGGTGAAAATGCTGTTGTTCTTTGAGCAGTGGTTAAATCGGCTATCCATCCGCGAATATTGGCGCCGCCAAATCCCCTGATGTACTGCTGCACCGTACCTGCATTAATGGTGGCGGTTGCTTCCTCTCTTGGCACGTCTGAAAATTCATCATTGTCTGCCGGGCTGGTAGTTATACTCCCTTTCTTGCTACAACCGGTAAGTAAGAGAATGATGGCAAGTAATGCGATTAGATCTTTTTTCATAGACAGTTAATTTTTAATCGTTATTAATAGTTGAAAAAATGGTTGGCGGATGATAATAGAGCCCCCCCGCCTTCGCCAAGGCTTCGGACGGGGCAAGCGCCAGGTGATGTCACCTGCAACAATAAACGCATAAAATGGATGTAAGAAAAAACAGTTGCAGTTGCCTGGAACTGGCTATATATGTAGCTTTGGGACAACAATTCCCAGGCTGAATGGAAGAAGTGGTAAGAGGGATATCACTTCAATTGTTTTTTTAATGGCTATATGGCAATCGTGCAATCTTGAGTTTCCCGATACTAATTTACAGGATAAATTTAAATCGTACCGGTTCCGGCTACCTCAAAATGTAGTCGAATTGTCTCAAAGTTGAAGTCTGAAGTCGGAAGTCAGATGTCGGAAGAGTCTGTATTTCGTACCTCCGACTTCCGACTTCATACTTCGTATTTGTATTTCAGAGCTCAGGCTTCAGACCTCCGACTTCGTATTCATACTTCCGACTTCATACCTCTTACTTCAGCCTTCGTTTCCATTCCGAAGGAAGCATGTTGAACTTGCTTTTGAACGACCGTGCAAAATAGTTTGGTGTGGTGAACCCTACCTGGTAGGCAATTTCTGCAATCGTCATATTGCTTTTTTCCAGCAGGGCGGCGGCTTTGTCTAACCGGAACGACCGGATGTATTCTACCGGGGTTTGACCGGTCAGTTGCAACAACCGGGTATATAATGTACTCCTGCTCATGCCTACCTGTTTGCTTAAGCCTTCAACAGATAATTGGGGATTGGTTATATTTTTTTCGAGGTAACTAACTATTTCCTGTAATAGTTTTTCGTCGGCCGATTCCAGGGTGATCTCCGGTGATACCACCTTTATTTGTTTGGTGTAGGCGCTTTTCATGGTGCTCTTTAATTCGAGCAGACTTTTTATCTTGGCATTCAGTACCTCAAAATTAAAGGGCTTGGTTATGTAATCATTGGCGCCTGTTTCCAATCCTTTTAACTGTTGTTCTTCTTCTGTAACTGCCGTAAGCAGTATAACAGGAATATGGCTGGTCCTTTTGTCGGCCTTGAGTTTTTTCACCAGGGTTATGCCATCCATCTCCGGCATGTTTATGTCACTTACGATCAGCTGCGGGTGATTGGCCAATGCTTTATGCCATCCTTCCTTGCCATTGACAGCTTCCAGTACTTTATAATTATTCCTCAGATTGTCTTTTAAATAGAACCTGAAATCTTCATTGTCTTCCACCAGCAAAATGGAGATCGCTTCCGGTAAACCTGCCGCATCATTCAACAATGGGGTAGGAGGTGCTGATGGTATTGATTGAATGATCGCCATGTCCGCATTGTCGGCAGGTATAGCTTCTGTGGTTTGGCCGGTTACTGCTGTCAGCGGCATCAGGATGGTAAAGACACATCCTTTACCTGGTTCGCTTTCCACGGCTATTGTTCCGCCGTGCATCTTTACAAATTCTTTTGTTATCGACAAACCAATACCGGTGCCCTGGTTAAGCACTGCGGCGGCTGAATGGTTTTGAATGAAGCGTTCAAATATCTTGTCCTGCTCTTCTTTAGGAATGCCTATACCGGTATCTGTCACTTTTATGGACACCCATTGATTGTCCGGATCAGTTTGTTTTTCCTTTTTTTGTAATGCTACGCTGATGGTGCCACCGGCCAGGGTGAATTTAAAGGCGTTGGATAACAGGTTGAACAGGATCCGTTCCATTTTATCGTGGTCGAACAGGGCGTGTAATTTGTTAATATCGCTTTCGAACGTGAAGAGGATTTTTTTTCTTTCCGACAGGTCCCGGAACGATTCGGTCACTTCTTTTATAAACGAAATAAAGTCTCCTTTCGACAGTTGCAATTTCAGTTCGCGTTCTTCCATTTTTCTAAAGTCAAGCAACTGGTTTACCAGGTTCAGCAGCCTTCTGGCATTTCGCCTGATCATATGCAGTTTGTCGAGCTTGCCTTCGGTACTTTCCTCTCTGATCAATTGATCTACCGGACCAACGATCAGGGATATGGGCGTTCTGAAATCGTGGCTCAGGTTGGTAAGGAACTTCAGCTTTAAACGGTCCAGTTCCTGAACACGTTTTACTTCCTGCCGTTCCTGTTCGAGGGCAAACTTTTTTTGTAACCGGGTAATGCCTTTGTACCGGCTATATAATAACAAACCGGCGATGGCCAGTACGTAAAAGATATAAGCAATAGTCGTTCGCCAAAAGGGCGGCTTCACAAAAACTTTGATGGTGGTTTCATGGGTGCTCCAAATGCCGTCGTTGTTACTGGCTTTCACCCGAAAAGTATATTCGCCGGGGTCAAGGTTGGTATAGGACGCTGTGTTAGTAGTTCCGGTATAGTTCCAGTCTTTGTCGAACCCTTCCAGTTTGTAGGCATAGTGGTTTTGTTTGGGAATGGTATAATTCAGGGCAACAAAACCCAATGCAAAATTTTGTTTGTAGTCGAGCCTGATCTCATTGGCCACTGAGATATGAGCTTTAATAGGGGATTCATTGCCGGGGATGACCGACTTATTGGAGATCTTCAGATCTGTAAGCAGCACAGCGGG
>DASUVL010000475.1:0-2481 GCA_036379015.1 Niastella sp. | reverse complement strand
ATATGTGGGTGGTGAAACTGGATGCTAGCGGTAACGTAACCTGGAACACCCTGATTGGAGGAAGCAAGTATGAGAATGTAAGCGCCGATCGAATTGTTCTTACTTCTGATGGCGGCTATATACTCGCGGGGTATTCCAACTCCTCTGATGGTGATGTTGATGCAAATAAAGGAAATTATGATAACTGGTTGGTGAAATTGAATAATAAGGGCCAGAAGATGTGGAGTAAAACTACAGGTAATTCATGGGATGAATGGACTTCCGATTTTTTACTGAACACTACCTTTAACAGCTTTTATCTTGTCGGTTCCTCGAACAGCAATCTCAACGGCGCTCCTGTAACAAATGGTTTATTCCTGCTCTTCAATGTAAACTAAATAGCTTGTAAGATAAAAACAGGCCGCTTGGAAACTAATTCCGAAGCGGCCTATTGGAAGAACTTGATCATAGTAAAACAAAAGCCAAACATTAAGTCATAGCTAATGTGTTTGAAAATTAGGGTCGCTTCGTTAAAAAATATTATATATTTTGCAGCGTGCTCATTGTTAAACATAGAGCCTCTTTTTAAACGGTACGCACAATATTGAACATAACAACCAAAACCTTTATTGTAAACCCTTCAACCCCATGAACAGGCTATTAACCCTGGGCTTTTTTTCCCGGCCTTTTATCCTTTTAACACCTTCGAACAGAAAATCAATCCATTTCTTTTTTTCACTGGTATTATTACTGTTATTGGCATTCTCATTTCAGGTTTGCCATGCACAAAGTTTACTATGGGCTAAAGGGTTTGGCAATCCCGGTCCTTTAGGTGGAAAAATTTATGGCACCGGCATTAAGGCAGATGCATCAGGGAATACCTATGTAACCGGTTATTTTTATGCAACCGCCGATTTGGACCCGGGCACGGGCACTGCTAATGTAATAAGTACTGGTGGCGCCGACATTTTTATTGCCAAGTACGATGTGTTGGGCAATTATGTATGGGCTAAAAATATCGGCGGAACTTCCGATGATGATAGCAGCAGTATCACTATAGATGGCAACGGTAATGTTTATGTGACCGGTTACTTTAGGGGGAGCGCTGATTTTGATCCCGGTACAGGCACTGCAAACTTAGCAAGCGCGGGTGGCGCTGATATTTTTCTGACAAAATATGATGGTGCCGGAAATTATCTGTGGGCAAAGAATATGGGCGGTGCAGCCGACGATATCAGTACCGCTATTGCTGTGGATGCTGCCTCTCATGTTTATATAACAGGATCATTTAACGGTTCAGGCGATTTTGATGCAGGTGCGGGTATTGCCAGCCTTACAAGTATGGGGGGAACCGATATCTTTCTCACAGCCTACGATGATGCTGGCAATTATCTGTGGGCAAAGAATATGGGTGGAACCGGAACTGATAGTTCGCTCGCGATTGCACTGGATGCCGGTGGCAATGTATACATAACCGGTTCATTTACCGGTACGGCCGATTTTGATGGGGATGTGCCGGTTGCCAGTTTTACCAGTGTGGGCAATGCCGATATATTTTGGGCAAAGTATGATGCTGCGGGCGGTTTCGTGTGGGCAAAAACTATAGGTGGAACTGGTGATGATGTTGGCCGTGGTATTAACGTTGATGTTGCCAATAATGTAAATCTCACTGGTTCTTTTTCAGCTACAGTTGATTTTGATGCAGGCGCTGGCACCGACAATTTTACAAGTTATGGTGGTACCGATCTCTATATAGCTCATTACGAGGCTTCGGGCAATTATGTAGGGTCCATTTGCACAGGCGATATAGGAGACGATTTTGGACGAAGCATTGCAACAGATGCGAATGGTAATATTTATATGATAGGTACATATTCCTCTACCAACAGCGATATAATAATTTTCAAGTTCGATATGACGGGGTATGTGGAATGGGCATTCGATATCACAGGTGCCGGTGACGATAACGGCAACTGAATTACCGTAGATGGTAATGGAAACTCCTATTATACCGGTTATTTTAATGGAACAAAATCTTTCGGCGGCGGCGCCCTTACCAGTGCTACTACGACGAATGCATTTGCAGCAAAACTAAACAGCGATGGCACCTATGGTTGGGCAGGCCAGTTAGGACGATATGATGCCATTATATCATCATCCGCATCGGCAAGAAAAGTAGCATTGGATGGCAGTGGCAATGTGTATGTGGCCGGTTCTTTTAATGGTAGTCTCGATTTTGATGCAGGCCCGGGAGACGCCACATTGACGAGTGCCGGTAGTAACGATATCTTCATTGCCAAATACGACGGCAATGGAAGTTATATCTGGGCAAAACGTATCGGTGGTACAGGTTCGGATGCAGGCATTGCGATTGCTGTAGATGCCAATGGTAATGCCTATGTAACGGGTGTATTTGCTGGCACCGTTGATTTTGATGCGGGGACAGGCACATCGAATTTAAGTATTGCGGGGTCTGCTACATTTCTTACAAAGTATGATGCC
>DASUVL010000474.1:0-5609 GCA_036379015.1 Niastella sp. | reverse complement strand
CATTTTTGCTGATAACAGGTGCCGCAATGTTCGCACCTGAACAGGTCGTTCCCCAGGTTATGCAACTTTTGCACAAATACCGAGAACAGCAATTCCTGGTCAACAAACCCTACCGGCTTGTTCCATTGAATATAATTTCTGAACCGGTCGTATTCGCAGGGGCACCCGGATCGGTACATGTCATCTACCAGTTGTTCACAAGCCAACACGAACTGTTTTTTTTGCTGGTTAAATTCATTCAAATGGTCCAGGTTATTATTCCACTCCACCTGCCCGCCGATGGTCAGTTCACCTTCTTTATATTCTTCACCCTCCAAAACCTGCACCGTTACTTTATTCCGGTACACCCGGCCAATGGAAATATATATTTGAGGAACAACAATTTTCCCGGCTTTATCAATCAATCCCCAGGTTTTCAGATCACCGAATTTGGCATAGCCTTTTTCAAAATTAGTAAGCGCCAGAAACTGGTAATCAATTACCAGGTTACCCTGTTCATCAATAACCCCGTGTAACTCTTTTTCATTTCGTACGATGGCCCGTCCCTCTGAAAACTCATCTGTGTAGTGAAATTGCGGAGGTATCGCCTCCTCGCCGAATTTATTTATGAATCCCCATTTCCCGTTTCTCATTACCCGCGCCAGGCCTTCGGTAAAATTGCCGTATGACTCATATTTGTTACTAAATGAAAGCACCTCGTTTCCGGCTACATCGAAGTAGGCGGTATAATTTCCCTCTGTAATAGTGAACAGATCATCTGACAGCAAGGCAACATAATCATATACGGCGGGAATAATAACATGACCTTCTGCCGTTTTGATGCCCATTTTATTGCCTTCGTAAAATTGAAAATACTCGTCTGGATCCATAAAGAAAGATTGCGTTTGGCATTACACCTTTCCGAACTGGTCATCAGGGCGGGCGGGCTGCATGTAGCTTTTTACCACAGCAATTTAGGATTTAAAACGATCTGAAATAAGGCCGGCTGATCAGGGGTGAGAACTGCCAGGGGATGGAAGACAGTATAATGATCAACGCAATGGTGAACCAAATGGCCATTGTTTTGAAGCGTTGTTTATCGGTGGATTGTCTTTTTGCTTTCATAGAACCGATCGTGATCAAAACTACAGCGATCAACATCATGGCGATATGCTCCATTCCAAAAAACCTGATCTCCCGCTGGTGTACTGCCGTTTTAAAATAGCCAAGAAAATACCGCACCAGGGGGCTTATACAATACAAAACAATACCCAGTACGAATTGTACATGCGCTATGGAAGCCGTTGCGCTCCTGATGATGTTATCGAATTTTGAAAATGGCTTATTACCTAGCCACCCTTTGTATGCCTGGAAAATAGCCACCAATAAACTTACTAAAACCAGCCAGCGAACCAGGGAATGAATAGCCAATAACAGGTAATACATGTAACTCTTTTTTTCAATGACGAAATTTCGCCTGAAACATTTTAAAAATGGAATAAAAACCCTAAAAATAAGCAATACCAGTTTTTTAACCAGTATGATCATATTTCGAACCCCTAAGAAGATCAAATCAATAAATTTGTACACCTTCTGGATAGTATCGTCCAGCGGGAGTTACTTCAATCCAGTTAAACAGTTATTCAATGCCCAGGAATTGCTTTGCCGGTAAATGGTATACGTTATATACAGGAATACTTTCCCTTTTCTTTTCATTAGCCGCCCATAGCCAGGCACAGCGGGTAGACGGGTATTCGCCTTATCCCGACACTTCTTATACGACGTGGAGCGCCTTTGTGAATACCCGTAAAACGCACCCGGAGATACAAATTGTACCGGAACTGAAATCAAAAAAGGTAGCCGAAAAAAGAAATATTGTTTATCAGTCGTGGGGCGGTAAAATTATTCTGACTTTAGATGCATTTTATCCGGCCGGTAAATCGCCCGAAAAACGACCGGCGATCGTGATCATTCATGGGGGAGGCTGGCGTTCGGGGAATCCTGCAATGCATAATCCGCTCGCCCAACACCTGGCAGCCCGAGGCTATGTTTGTTTTACCCCGGAATACCGGCTATCAACCCTTGATCCATATCCGGCAGCTGTATACGATCTGAAAAAGGCATTACGCTGGGTGGTTCAACATGCCGAAAAATATCGAATAGACACTGCTAAAATCGCTGTATTGGGTTTTTCAGCCGGTGGTGAACTGGCGGCTTTTCTGGGCACTACGGCGGGCGATCCGAAGTTTGAAGGCTACATAACGCCTAAGGAGCAACCAGCACCGGTACATGCCGTGATAGACATTGATGGAACGCTTTCCTTTACCCACCCTGAATCGGGAGAGGGTGATGATAGTAAAAAGATCTCTGCCGCCACCTATTGGTTGGGATTCGCAAAAAAAGACAGCCTGGCCTTGTGGCAGGAGGCTTCACCGCTTACATATGTTGGTCCGCATACACCGCCCACCCTGTTTATCAACAGCGGCGTGGCCAGAATGCATGCCGGGCGGGATGATTATATAAAGATCCTGGATCAATATAAGATCTATTCTGAGGTAAAGTCCTTTGAAAATGCACCCCATTCCTTCTGCCTGTTCGATCCCTGGTTTCAACCTACCGTAAACTATATTGATGATTTTTTAAAAAGAGTATTTAAATAAGATATGAAACAGCTTGCATTTTTACTGAGTATAGCCTTCGCCGGCATCACTACCATACAGGCACAAACCGCCAATCCGCAACAATATAAATATGTATTTACGGTTGCCAAAGATGGTTCGGGCGATTATAAATATATACAGGATGCCATTGACGCCATGCGCGTATTCCCACTGGCGCCCATAACACTTTATATAAAGAATGGTGTGTACAATGAAAAAATTGAATTGCCTGCTACCAATACCGATGTGACTTTTATTGGCGAAAGCGTTGATAAAACCATAATCACGTTCAATGATTACTCCGGTCGGGGCAAGCTCAATACCTTCAACTCCTTTACCGCCAAGATCGTGGGTAATCGTTTCAGGGCAGAGAACATTACTTTCTCCAATGCCGCGGGGCCGGTAGGACAAGCCGTAGCCCTGCATGTTGAAGCGGATCAGGCGATCTTTGTAAACTGCCGGTTTTTAGGCAACCAGGATACTATTTATACCGGTGGTGAAACCGCCCGTCAATTATTTGTAAACTGTTATATTGAAGGAACAACCGATTTTATTTTTGGTCCGGCTACGGCGGTTTTCCAAAACTGTGAAATACGCAGCAAATCCAACTCGTTTATTACAGCTGCCAGCACTACCGCCGGTAAGAAATTCGGGTATGTGTTTATGGATTGTAAGCTTACTGCCGATAGCGGTGTAACCAAAGTATACCTGGGCCGGCCATGGAGAAGTTGCTCAAAAACGGTATTCCTACGCTGTACTATGGATAAACATATTGCACCTGAAGGATGGAATAACTGGGGGAACACCGCCAATGAACAAACTACCTTTTATGCGGAATATAAAAACAATGGCACAGGTGCTGGTATCGCAAACCGGGTAACATGGAGCCACCAGCTAAATGATAAGGAAGCTGCTGTCTATTCACTGGCCACCATATTCAGCAATGAAGGGTCGGCGTTACCCGTAAATACCAAATGGCACCAGGAGCAAACTACCCGCGTATTTCAATGGCCAGAGAAGAAATAGGGGTGAATAGGCGTAAACCAGCTAGTTATGTGGAGGGTAAAAAAAATGTGGAACCCGCTCCCCAATTTAAATGGTGTTTCTACAATTAATAATAAACCCTTAATAGATATAACCATTTAGTAAGCAATTAAATAAAACACTTACTGTCAAAATTATACGTAAAAAATACGCAGGGCCTTTCGGCCCTTTTTTAATACAATCTATGAGCTAATCCGGAGTCCATTTCAACGGTACAGGATTTGTAGCATATTACAAAAATTGTTATACAACGAATTTGTGAGTATGAAAGAGAGTACGACCGAATATCTGATGAACCTGCATAGGCAGTACATGACAGAAGTTGGCAAGTTTTTGAAAGCATTAAAAGAAAACGCCCCGCGTAATGAGCTTATTGTCATAAGAACAAACGTAAAAAAATTGTTTGCCGAGATCCGGCGATTCTCCGTTTCTGGAAATCCAAATGAATTAAACAGTCAATAGATTAAGCGACCTCGTTGCGTATTTCCTGCCCATAATTTCATCTACTGCACTAAAGACATACCCGAAACCGTAAGTATTACTCCTTATTTATTTACCGGTGATTATTCAATTCATTATCAAAAGCTAATAGCTTATAGTAAGAAAGATTGCCCTGATTGTTTTAATAGCATAAATCTATTCCGCACTTTTTACCCTTTCCTTTCATAAATCAGTTCACTGCTGGCCCCAAATTTTCTTTATAGAACTGGGTTTATAATTTCTGACCGCTTACATGGGCCGATGATGGGTAGTAAATACCGGAAATGTGGATATTCCGGTTATCATTTGAAGTTGTCTCGCAAGGCGGGACTAATTATCAGTAATTATTAACCCATAATCATTAATTAGGAATCTATGAAAAATCAGTTAACTATTGCAGTAGTAGACGATCATGCCTTGGTACGCAAAGCGGTAAATTTCCGCCTCACAGGTATGGGGTATAAAGTGGTTATAGAAGCAGAGAACGGAAAACAATTCCTCGACAAACTGGAAGAATCTCCTTCTCCTGATCTTTGTTTGCTCGACATTAACATGCCCGTTATGGATGGCTTTGAAACGGCAGTTCAGTTAAAGAAAAAATGGCCGGCTATAAAGATCCTTTTCTTTTCTATGCAAAACGGCAGCGTATACATGAAGCGGGCGCGTGAAGTTGGTGGTGATGGATATCTGTGCAAAGATGCTTCTTCTGAAGAATTTAATAAAGCGCTGTACGCCCTGCTACCAGTTGCTTAAGATGAGGTCGGAAGACGGAAGTCCGAAGTCGGAAATTCATCTTCAGACTTCGTACCTCATACTTCAGACTTCAGTCTTCTCTATCAACCATTCAAAATAAATGTGTGGAACTGTTTTATATTCAATTTGACCCATTTCGGTGAACCCACATTTTTCATAAAACCCGCCGGCGCCGGCAATCCCTGCATAAGCATCGAGCCTGATGGAGTCACCGCCCAAAGCGGTAGCCATGGCTTTCGCTTCTTCGATCAATGATCGGCCAACACCAATTTGCTGATAACCGGGCCTTACGGCCATATCAACCAGGTAAACAGGACGTGGGACAGGCGTAAAGTAAGCAGGATCAATGACCCAGGGCCTCAAAGAAGTTAACCGCAGTGTGCCAATGATTGCAGAGCCATTCCTGGCCACCAACACTTTTGCTTTATTCATGCCATTCAGCACCCCCTTTCCGGTAGCCACAGCACTCCAGTGACCTTGTCCATGTTTTGCCGTAAGATCACGGGCAGCCTCACTAATTACATCGGCAATAGCGGCTGCATCATCTGGCGTTGCCAGTGCTATTAAAACGTCTATATTCACGAGATAAAAATACGCAATCCACACATTACTGCTTACAGTAACATATTTCTACGCAGCAAAACAACACGATAGCGCTTTCACATTTCCCGGCAGTTTTCTGTTACAAGCTCC
>DASUVL010000473.1:0-2794 GCA_036379015.1 Niastella sp. | reverse complement strand
TATATTCAATCTTGAAATCTAATTAGTCATGCGTTGTATGTCAGTAAGGATAGCCAGTTTATTCGTTTTAATGAATCTGTGCCTGGTACCAGATGGTAAAAGTCAGCGGGTACGCACCCTCATAAACGATGGCTGGCGTTTTATGAAATATACTAATGCGCCCGATAAATTGATCTACGATATCCGGCCAGAGGTCACCGACCGGAATGACAATATCGTAGCAGATTCTAAACCAACGGAAGCAGTAACGGTTGCTACTGCGGCCAACGGTTTAAAAAGTTGGATCTTACCCACGGCCAATGATTTTATCAAAGACCCGGCAAAACACCATCAACGGCCTGCAGGTAATCCGGGCAGTGATTTCGCCTTTGTACAAAATAATTTCGACGACAAAGCATGGGAAGCGGTCCGCTTACCGCATGACTGGGCCATTAAAGGGCCGTTCTATGAAGGCGATCCAGCTCCGGTAGGCGGCGGCATGGGCCGTTTGCCTAGTCCGGGTGTTGCCTGGTATCGCAAAAAGCTCGACATTCCGGCTGCGGATAAAGGAAAGATCATTTACCTCGATATAGATGGCGCTATGTCCTATGCTATGGTTTGGTTAAATGGAAACCTCATAGGTGGCTGGCCATATGGTTATAATTCTTTTCGACTCGACCTCACCCCTTACCTGAAACCCGGCGGTGATAATCAATTAGCGATAAGAATTGACAATCCGGCTAATTCAGCCCGGTGGTATCCCGGCGGCGGATTGTACCGGAATGTATGGCTGTCCAAAGTTAACCCGGTGCATGTGGCCCAATGGGGAACGTTTATTCGCACGAAAAATGTTTCTGCTTCTTCAGCTACTGCTGATCTCACCGTTACGATCGGGAACAGCGCAACAACTGATCAACGCATTGAAGTGGTTACAGAAGTATTCACTGTACAGGAATTGACCGGTGTTAAAGGAAACAAGGTGGCCGCCACTCCCCGTTCCATCAACACCATACCCGCAGGTCAGCAAATACAGCTTGACAATTCGATCACTATAAAAAATCCAAAACTTTGGGGCCCCGCACCTTTACAAAAACCGAACCGGTATGTGGCCGTTACCCGGTTGTATGTTAATAGCAAACAAATTGATGAATACGAAACCCGTTTTGGTATCCGTACCCTGCAATTTGATGCAGAAAAAGGGTTGCATGTTAACGGGAAGCCTATACGCATTCAGGGTGTGAACCAGCATCACGATCTGGGCGCTTTAGGCGCCGCCTTTAATACAAGAGCAGCAGAAAGACAATTGGAATTATTACAGGAATTGGGTTGCAATGCCATCCGTCTGGCGCATAACCCGCCCGCGCCGGAATTGCTCGACCTCACAGATAAAATGGGCTTCCTGGTCATTGATGAAATATTTGATAGCTGGGAAAGAAAAAAGACACCACATGATTTTCATTTGATCTTTCCCGACTGGCATGAACCGGATACCCGGTCATTTATCAGAAGAGATAGAAATCATCCCTCCATTATAGCCTGGAGTTTTGGCAATGAAGTGGGCGAACAATATACGGGGGACACAGGCGCTGCCGTTGCAAAAAAATTATACGATATAGTACGTGAAGAAGACAGTACCCGGCCTGCTACTGCTTCTATGAATTATGCCAAACCCAACATGCCTTTTCCTCAGCAGATGGACCTGCTGAGTTTGAATTATCAGGGCGAAGGTATACGGGATGCACCCGCCTACGCGCATCTGAGAGGTATTAGAACCTCGCCTTTATATCCTGCCTTTCATACAAAGTTTCCCGGTAAAATGATCGTAAGCAGCGAAACGGCGTCGGCACTAAGCTCCCGTGGCACCTACGTGTTTCCGGTATCCACAGGCTTCAGCGCGCCGGTGAGTGATAGTACCGGCGGTGATCCGGTAAATAAATATGTAAGCGCCTATGAATTGTATACGGCTGCCTTTGGCGCATCGGCCGATAAGGTTTTTGCATCGCAGGATAAACATTCGTATGTAGCCGGTGAATTTGTATGGTCGGGTTGGGATTACCTGGGTGAACCTACCCCCTACTATACAGCCCGCAGTTCTTATTCAGGGATCATAGACCTGGCCGGATTTAAGAAAGACCGCTTTTATCTCTATCAATCCCGGTGGCGTCCCGATTTACCCATGGCGCACCTGCTGCCACACTGGACCTGGCCCGATCGCACCGGAAAGATCACGCCCGTGCATGTCTTTACATCCGGCGACGAAGCGGAACTGTTTTTGAATGATGAATCATTGGGCAAAAAAAAGAAAGCACCTTACGAATACCGGCTCCGGTGGGATAGTGTTATCTATAAACCAGGTGTATTGCGTGTAGTGGCGTATAAGAACGGTAAAAAATGGGCAACCGACACCGTGAGAACAGCAGGTAATGCAGCAAAACTGCAATTAATGGCCGACAGGAGCCGTATCAGGGCAAATGGAAACGATCTGTCATTTATTACCCTGCGTGTGACTAACAGCAATGGTATACCGGCATCAACAGCCGGAAATGAAATCACATTTGAAATCGCTGGACCGGGTGAAATAGTGGCTACCGATAATGGCAATGCAGCCGACCTGGTAGCCTTTCCATCTAAAAAAAGGAATGCATTTATGGGCCTCGCGCTGGTCATTGTTCGTGCAAAGGCAGGACAGCCGGGCGCTATTACGATAACAGCCAAATCAAATGGACTTACCACTACGCAAACGGTGGTAAGGAGTTGGTAGGGATGATGAACTACGACCTGTCAGGTCCGCAGCAGCAGGCAGATAATGCAAGCT
>DASUVL010000472.1:0-6149 GCA_036379015.1 Niastella sp. | reverse complement strand
TATATTCACGACAATTATTAACGAATACTATGCTAAATCACTGTTGTTGTACAAAGTGTGGGAATGTGAATACTATGGGGTCCATAAATAGATTCTTTAATTTTTCAACCTGGCAAACTCCATTAAAGCCTCCAATTGGTTCAAGAATTGTCTGGTTAGGGGAGCAGAAGATCAATCACTTAAAAAGTCGCCACTCGGCGACTTTTTTATTTTTGCCAGTAATTTACCAGCAAAGTGAGGTGAAGTTGAATCCCTGGACCAATCACTACGCTTCAGGTCTATAATGTACAAAGTGTGGGAATGTGAATACTATGGGGTCCATTAGGTTAACTGTTATGTAAATTACTACTTAAGGCGTTAAACGCCACACAATCCATGGCACCCTGCGCAGGTTCTTCAGCGAAGGATGTGTGGTTTCAGTTTACCGCAACGGATACTGTACAGGTTATCCAGCTTTACAGCAATAACCTAATGAATCCAGTTATAGAAATATTTTCAGGTTCATGCGGCAGTCTTACCAGTATCGCGTGCCACAACGCTCCACTCGAGAACAACCTGACAAGGAAAACAATAACCGGCCTTACCATTGGCAATTCCTATTATATCCGCGTTTATGGAAATTATGCCACCGGCGGTTTTTTCACTTTGTGTATTGTTCAGCCTGCCGCTAATGATGAATGTGGCGGTGCCATAGAAATCCCCGTGAACGCCGGCACTAGCTGGACTTCCTATACAAACGGCAATAATCACGCTAACTTTGCTTCTGGTACCGGTTGTATTACCACCAATCGCGGAGATGGATGGTTCAAATTTACTGCGCAAGACAGCGTTCAGCTAATTCATATGACAGGACCATCATCAACAAATTTTTCATGGAATACAAGAATACAGGTTTATGAAGGCATATGCGGTTCATTAACACAGATATCAGGAATGCGTTATGACGGCTTATTGACGAACTGCTTTTTCCCGGGCACGTCCGACGGTTATTACGCTCTTCGCGGATTGACTGCTGGAAATACATATTATATTTCTGTGCTTCAGGATATGTCTTATTCCCAGAACAATAGTGGCACTTTTAATATTGCCATCAGCAATGTACCGACTAATGATGGTATCACCGGTGCGCAGGAAATACCGGTCAATGCAGGCACCACATGTACTTCAAAAGTCACCGGCAATTTTCGCAATGCAAGCCCCACTATTGGCGTAACTCACAATTGTGGTCAATACTATAGTTTCTATGGAACAGATTTATGGTACAAATTCACCGCCACCTCAAGCCGCCACCTCATTGCTGCTGATTTTTATACTGCTGTACAAAATCCGGGATTCCAGATCTATTATATGAATAACGGGAACCTTCAACCTGTTACATGTGGTGTTGGTAATAATACCTATTTTACTGATCTTACGTCCTTAACGCCGGGCACTGTTTATTATATCCGGGTGAAAACAGCTTCAGGATATTTTACGGACCGTTTTTTCGATCTGTGTATTACTACACCTGGTACTATCCCCGCAAATGATGCTTGTTCAGCCGCCCAGACCATTGCCTTAAGTCAGCAATCACTGTCTACTATTTCAGGCGCCACCTTTACGCCGGGAATGAATACAGGATGCAATTTTACCGGAGGGTCCGCAATTGATGTATGGTATACCTTTACGCCATCTGTTAATACTTCTGCTCTACTACAGTTTGTCATTCCCAATACAGGCAACTATTCTTCTAACAATAACCTGGGAATTGAAGTGCATACAGGGGCTTGTGGCGCACTTACCCGCATCAATTGTGCGAATATCAATGCACAAACGAATACGAACTTAAATTTCACAGCAAACGTAGGCACAACATATTATGTACGGATCTTTTCATTTAATTCAGCGCAAACCACACCCTTTCTTCTCTCTTTGATCGATTTTGTAAGTTTACCCGTAACAATTACAACTTTTGAAGCAGAACATACACGGCATGGCTCAGTTAAAATAACGTGGAATGTGCAGGAAGAAGCAAAGATTAATTATTATGACATAGAAAGAAGTACGAACGGAATTCAATTTAATAAGATCGCCCGAATACCCGCCAGGAATCTTACTAACCCTTCCGAATATGGATCAGAAGATTTGTCACCCCTTAATGGCATTTCATACTACCGCCTGAAAATCGTTGATCGGGATGAAAAGATCGAATATTCAAAGATTGTGAAAGTGAATATCGATGGCAGTTTCATCGGGAACCTGCAGGTGGGCCGGCAAGGTAATTCCATCCTGATCAACAACAGGAACACTGAATTCAAAAATATAACATTGAATATTTATTCGGTAACCGGACAACGGCTATATTCCGCTCCTAATCGTTTAACAGCAGGCGTGAACAGGATTTATGTTCCAGGAAAAAGCAATCAGCCATTATTTATCCATATTATAACAGAGGATAATGAAGCAAAGACTTTTAAGACATTTTAGTACAGTGACTGTACGTCACAGATAAGCGTCGTAATCTTTATCTCCGTGGATTTATAAACATATTGCCTGCCAATTGGGCAAACCAGCGAAGGCAATTAAATCCTGCGTCAACTGGTTAAATAACTGTCCATGTAATGGAGCGACCAAAATCAACAACTTACAAAGCCACCCGAGGGTGGCTTTTGTCGTTTTTAGCAAATTTTCAAACAATCTGATGTTTGGCAACAAAAGGAAGCCTCTGTTCTAAATGGTTCCCATTGCGGGAATACTTTCGGTAAAGCTTCGCTCATCCTTCGGTTACGCTTCGATTGTCCCGGGCTGGGAAAAGTACGCTTAAAAGCGGGGAAATTATCTAGTAGTGACTTATAGCTAATCCCCAACAATTTGACCTTGATCCGAATGAAGCTCATTGCGAAAGAAGCAAAATTTACTTTGAGGGCAACAAAGCGTATACAAACAAACCTCTTTTTTGCTTTAAGTGTAATTGTTTTAAAAACAATTATTTTCTGGGGATATATGCATTTTTTTTACGTTATTTAGCGGAAATGCACATTCGCATTCCCCTATAAAATTGATTGAACATGCGTACCCTATGCTTTCTGCTCCTTGCGGGCTTGCAGCTGCTTATGTTTTCTGGAATAGCCCAAACCAATACAGTTATTAAAGGAACAGTTCTTCACCCTGTCAATGATTTCATAATTGTTTCAGTAGACGGTTTGTTGGAAAACAGAACAGACTCTGTGCTCGTGAGCGATTTCGGCGACTTCAAACAGGAAATTACCGTAGGAACGGGAAACTATGTAACTATTACCTTTTCAAACCAATACCTGCGTTTTCCTGTATTGCCCGGAGATACTGTAGATCTAACGCTAGACGAATCGCTTTTGACTTATAACCTTACGGCCAGTAATCCCCAACGAAAAAGAGAAATAACAGCGGTGATTGACAATTCCGCCCTGTTCGATGGCCGGCTTGAGGAAATTAATGCTGCCGCTGAAAAAAGGTCAGACAGTTTACTGAATGTTATTTACAATCAGCAGTTAAAAGACTTTCTACAACGAATCCAACAGCCCTCTCCCTGTATTAAAGAAACAATTCTCGAAATATACTACCGGCATCTGACGTATTGGATTTGGTTTAACCCGATTTGCGCTCTAAGGCCGAATGAAAAAATAATCGGAAAAGAGCTGTATAATAAATTCGCATCCCTTATCCCTTCAGACCAGGAATACCTTACCCTGAACGAACCGTTGTTTTACACTTCCGACCATTACCGGACTTTTTTGCTAAATTTTAAGAATACAGATCCACTCCTTACAAAATCAGACAGTACCCGACTGAACAATCCAGTTAACTATCAAGTACGTTACCAAACAATAATTGGCGCTGTTCAAACTCCGGTGATCAGAGACTGGCTGATCATGAACTACATTAAGGATACGTACCGGGGCGGTTCTTATGCAGATGCCCTCCGATTATCTGACGAATACAAACCTCTTTGCCATGATTCCGCCATTAAGGAAAGGATAAAAAGAATGGACCTGGAGTTTGCCAGACTTAAGAACGGCAACCAGGCTCCTGATTTCACCCTGGAAGATATGAACGGCAACAAAGTTTCCCTTTCCGACTTTAAGGATAAATGGGTCTATCTTAATTTCTGGTCAGTAACCTGCGGAGCCTGTATAGGTGATTTTATGAAGTACGGTCCCGCTATCAATGAAAAGTATAAAGATAAAAACATCGTCTTCCTGAATATATGTTTTGAAGAAGATGCTAATAGATGGCGAAAAAAGGTGGACGAACTACAGATCGGCGGCGTTCATGTAATAGCCAAGGGATGGATTAACCTCAAAATATGCAAAGACTATCAGGCGGATCCCTTACCCCGAACGTTTTTGATCGACAAAGCAGGAAACATAAATAATAATCAACTTCCTCCCGCGGCTTTGGCTCAGTTTGATACGTCCGTTATAAACGAATGGCTACAATAACAGCAGGTTGTTGTTGGAAGAATGCGGAACAATTCAAATTGTTAGGTGGCTCAGAAGCATAGAAAGAGAGGCGTATCAAAAACCGCCTCTCTTTCTATTTTTTGTCACCTGTTTATTCCAATTTGTATGGCGACTTCAACAGGAGAAAAATTCCCGGCTTCGCTTTCCTGCATTAGGTCACTTTTAAGCAGTAACGGAGGTTGTGCCAGAAACCGCGGCTCTTTTCCTCTGTGTGGTTGAGCCGCATGTATTAAAAAAGGATGGCACAGGTATACAGTACCTGCCTTGCCTGTAGCTGTTATTTCTTCTCTTTCCGGCAATGAAGAAAAGTGTGCAGTCATCTCCGAAACAGTCAAGCCCTGTTCTCCCTGCGGTTTCAATAACCGCGCAATTTCCAAATGTGATCCCACCTTAATTCTTGTAGGTGCATCCTTTTCTCCAATATCAGAATAAAGGAACAACATTAACAATCCCCTATTCTTAGAACGCCAGTTTACGCGCCACTCTAAATAATTCGTTGGATCATCGCCAAAACTTGCGTCTACATGCCAACCGGTATCACCAGGATCTTCCGCTGATGGAAAACGAACCGGAAAAGTGCCCATGCTTCGGCAGGGTATCCATTTGCCTTTTCCTGCCAATTGGTCGAAGGCAGCATGTAGTATTGGTGTATTGGCTGATTGTATAAACGGAGGCTGCGAATACATGCCTAAACGGATGACGGGTTTTGTCCAGGTAGATGGGTTGATGGGATCAGCATCCATATCTTTCCATAAAACACTTCGAACGTCAGCGGCGACTTCAGCGGGAAATGCATTGTCGATACGAACAAAACCTTCTTCAATAAACTGATTTATCTGAATTGAATTCAATACTTCTTCCATAAAATAATATAAGGATGAATAATAGTAATAGCAACGCATGTGATAAAAATCACAGCTGAAATGTAACAGAAGAAGTATTAAAGTGTTGGAGCCATCCTCATGTTGCAAAATTAATGAAATTAATTCACGATCTTTTTATATAACCTTCATCTCCTATAAGATGATCTTTATCTACAATTTAATGGTAACGCTTGCCATAAAGTTCCTGCGCATCTGGGCGCTGAGTACCCCCTGGCCAACAAAATATTGTTCATCGGTGATATTGTCAATTTTAATACCCAACCCAAACCATCGGGCATCATAAAACGCTGTGGCATGAAACAGCGTATAAGAAGGAAGTGTAAATACACCTGTAGTTGTTGAATTTGCTGTAAGGTATTCATCTGCATAATTCATACCGAATCCAAAACCCAGTCCTTTTAATTTCCCCTGCGGTAAGGTATAGCTGATCCAGGCGTTCGCCAGGTTGGCAGGTCCGGCTGAAACAGGCCGTCTTCCTTCCACTGATTTTGCTGATTTGGTTAGTTTGCTGTTGTTATGGCCAAAGCCTGCTACAACATGTAACCCATTGGTAAGGTTAGCAACCAGTTCTATGTCGAATCCCTTACTGGTTTGGGTGCCATCCTGAACGATTACATTATAGTTAACACTGTCGCGTACCACGACTTCTGTCCGGTTCATTTTTTCTACCTTAATATTGTAATAACTGGCTGTTACATGCAGCCTGCTTTCAATAAGACCCAGTTTAATGCCTCCTTCATATTGTTTAGCCTGCTGGGGTTTCAAAGTGCCTGAGTAATCAGGGAGG
>DASUVL010000471.1:0-19032 GCA_036379015.1 Niastella sp. | reverse complement strand
GCGTTTAATTTTAGAAAACCGGGTTTGGGTATAGTTACGCCAACAGGACCGGGTGCCGCCGTGGGTGTAGACCTCGATCAATTGATTGATGTATTTAATTTTAAGAAAAACCGCCGGATGGCTCAGTTTAGGGACCGGCTGATACATGAAGAAAAAGAGAAATTTATTGAACACCGCTTTAACCGCGCATTGGTGATACGCCTTACCCACTTACGAGGCGCCGAGCTGGATACCTTTATGGTGCGTTACAAACCCGATCTTGTTTTTACCGAAAACGCCACCGACTACGAGTTTCAATCTTACATCAAAAGATGCTTTGAAAAGTATCAGAAGCTGGAATCGATCATGGGAGAGTTGAGAAAGCAGGAATAAGTTGACAAGGCTGAATAATTTATAAGGGTCAAGATACCCAAGTGAGTTTGTCGGCTGCGCGCTATTTATGGTGCAGGGTGCCGGTAAAACTGCTGCACACTTCAAGCCCAAGTCCTCAAATACGCTCAATCTCTCAGCAGCCCCTCCAACTACGCTCTGGGTCTTGTCAAACTCGCCAGCAACCTTTATCAACACTATCAACTGTCAACCTAGATACACACAATTTCAAATTTCCACATATACACATTTGAATTATGTACTAACTTCCAACTCTTAAATATCTCCTGCCATCATGAGAAAGATTTTTTGCTTCTTACCAGTTATCCTGCTGTTTATTACGGTTGCCTATGGCCAGTCCACTCATCCGGTGCTTACAATGGCGGCCACGCCCGAAGCTGGTGGATTTTCATCAAAGCGATTAACCCGTATAGATACGATTTTAAAAGAATATGTCGACAAAGGCAGAATGAACGGCGCCGTAGCCATGATCGTGCACGATGGCAAGATCGTATATTATAAAAATTTCGGGTATAATGATCTGGAGACAAAGGTGCCGCTGCAAAAAGATGGCATCTTTCGCATTGCCTCGCAAACCAAGGCCATTACCAGCGTTGCCGTAATGATGTTGCATGAAGAAGGGAAGTTTATGCTCGATGATCCCATCTCCAACTTCATTCCAGAATTCAAGCATCCCAAAGTCATAGACAAGTATAACCAAGCCGACACAACCTATACAACAGTTCCAGCCAAAAGAGAGATCACCATCCGCGACCTGCTAACGCATACCAGCGGTCTCGGTTATGCACAGATCGGTTCCAGCGAAGCCAAAAATATATATTATAAAGCCGGCATAGTTGGTGGAATTGGCATCCCCGAATTTATACTGGCCGATAAAATGAAAATACTCGGTTCATTGCCGCTGTTCCACCAGCCGGGAGAAAAATTCACGTATGGACTCAATACCGATGTGCTGGGTTACCTGGTTGAAGTGGTATCGGGCATGAGCCTGAAAGATTTCTTGCACAAGCGCATTTTTGAGCCGCTGGGCATGAAAGACACCTATTTCTATTTGCCCGCCGATAAGCAAAACCGGCTGGTTATGTTATACACAGAAGACAGCTCCACCAAAAAGCCGGTTAAAATGCCAGAAAAACTGAGCTTGTATGGAGATATGTATCGCGATTATCCCAAAAAGAATGGTACATACTATTCAGGCGGCGCCGGCTTATCTTCTACCATTTATGACTATGCTATCTTTTTACAAATGTTGCTGAACGGCGGAGAATACAATGGCAAACGGCTGTTGAGCCATAACAGCGTTCGCATGATGACAATGAATCAGATCGGTGATATCAACCGCGGACCCAATAAATTCGGATTAGGTTTCGGTATCACTACTGAAAAAGGCAGCGCCCAATTACCCACCCAGGAAGGGACGTTTGAATGGGGCGGAATGTTCGCTACCACTTATTGGGTTGATCCCAAAGAAAAGCTCATCGGTTTAGTTTACCGCAACATATGGCCAACCAGTTGGGGCAACCTCGGCAACTTATATAAAGTGATGGTGTATCAGGCCATGAACTATTAAACGTATGAGTTCTACCGGAAATAAGCACCTGCTTCGTTTATACATATTGATGAAAATATAATTTCGTAGGCGCAAACCCATGCTTTAAGATTTATTTAACCTGCACATAAAACGCTGGTCGCGAAAGAATAGGTTTCTTAGACGTAAACTTATTCTTACCATGAAACCTTTTTACCTGTTGGCACCTACCCTTTTATTAACACATGTGTTGTGCGCACAAACCACCGCTGAAAAGCTGCAAGAATATATGGATGCCGCCTACAAGGCAAAGCTCTTTAACGGGGTTGTGCTGGCTGCCCGCAACGATAGTATATTATTAGCAAAGGGTTATGGCTGGCGCGATTATGAGAACCGCATACCGCACGATACCAATTCTATTTTTCGCATAGGCTCTGTTACAAAACCATTTACCGCAGTAGTTATTTTGTATTTGCAGGAACAGGGCAAATTAAAGTTGAGCGATAACGTCACTAAATATTTTCCTGAATATAAATATGGCGGTAAGGTCACCATCAAAAACCTGCTAACACATACCTCAGGCATTACTGAATACAGCAACCAGGATAATTTTTTTGAAGAACTCGCCTATAAACCATACACGCAAAAAGATTTTTGGAAATTCATCAAAGATGAACCGCTGGCTTTTGAACCAAATTCAGAATACAACTACAGCAATTCTAATTATTTTATCCTGGGTTACCTCATTGAAAAAGTTACCGGCAAACCGTATGAACAAAATGTACGCGAGATCATTTTTAATAGAGCCGGCATGACGCATTCCGGGTTCGATTATAAAAATTTACAAAGCCCTTATAAAACGGTGGGTTATGATGTGCTGAAGGACAGCGTTCATATTAGATCGCGCATAGCAGACTCCAGTGCCGCCTATGCCGCCGGTGGTATTTACACAACAGCAGGTGACCTATTCCGATTTCACCAGGCATTAATGGCAAATAAAATCATCAGTCAACAATCACAGCAGGAAGCATATACCAACTATAAGGATGGCTATGGTTATGGCTGGTATATAAGAGAATGGCCAAAAGGAAAACTGATTGGACATAAAGGTGGCATCATGGGTTTTTGTACCCTGTTTACCAGGGGAGTGAGCGACAACAGTTGCATTATTGCAATCAGTAATGATTATAGTTGCAGTGATAATCCGGAAACCGATTTGAACGCCATTGATGTACCCTTTCTGCAGATCTTTGAAGGCACCTATACAATTTATTATATTCCAAGGGTGGCTATAAAATCGAATCCAGCTTCTTTACCACAATACACCGGCACGTATAAAATGGATAGCACCGTTGGCTTTACCATCGATGTTACGGTTAAAGACGGTCATCTGCAGGCGGTATTTAACAACGGAAATCCTTATATATTTTATGAAGAAAAGAAAGACTTCTTTTTCACAAAACAAAGTAATGCGCAACTGGAATTTGAGCGCGATGCCAATGGGAAAATAATTGATGTATTGTTATACTTCAATAAACGTAAAGTACCCCACCTGAAAATTAAATAAATTTTCAACCATGATTTGTAAATTGCAATATGGATCAACTTAACCTCGGCATAGGAACCCGTTTACAACACCGGCAACATGGCCCCGGTGTAATAGTGGGTATCAGGTACGCAACATACCTGATCTCTTTTATTAATCATGGCATAAAAGAGATTGATAAAAACGATAGCCATCTGGAAGAGATCATTCCGGAAAACGTTACCGAAGACATAGAAACACACAGCGATGTTGAAAAATCGCTGTTAAAGATATTACGCTTGTGGGGCGGCTTTTCAGAGCTCGTTCCCTTAGGCGATCGATGGAAAGGGGGGCTTATGGTATTACAACCGGCCGATAAAACCCAGAAAGGAAAAGAAGTACCTATTGATGTGTTCTTCCATAAAATAGTCATGTTGCGCGATCGCCTTCGTGTGTTGGAACAGCAGATCAATGCACACAAACAATTGAGTGATGAAGATAAAGTGAACCTGCAGCAATATATAACTCGTATTTATGGTTCACTAACCACCTTTAATGTGTTGTTCAGGAATAAAGAACAATGGTTTATAGGTGAGAAGGGGGCTACTTCAGACTAACCACTGGCACAACATTTTAACTGTTAGTACTAAAACAGTTATATGGACAAATTAGAAATTAAAGGCAACTGGAATAAGTGGAAAGGAAAGATCAAGCAAGCCTTTGGAAATCTGACAGATGATGATGTTAAATACGAAGAAGGGAAAGATGAAGAATGGCTGGGCCGTATGCAGGAAAAAACAGGCAAAACCAGGGATGAGCTGGTTAAATGGCTGAAATCGCTTGGCTGATCACTTATTTCAAGAATAAAAAGGTGGGTCCTCGTCAAGGCGAGGGCCCACCTTTTCGATATAAGGGTGAGCCATCCGCCGGTTAGCGGAAGACCATAAAAAAAGAAGGAGCCGTAAAGCCCCTTCTTTTTTTGTACAGATACAAAACCAACCTTGAAGCAGAAATCAATTCGTTATCTGTGCTCTGTATTAATGTATTTCTGTATTCTGCATTCTGTATTCATTATCGAATTATCACATTAGCAAATTATCAAATTATTTAGCAGTATCCTTCACACGGCTGCTATCCTGGTTAGAACCGGTTACTGGTGGCTGCGGGTAAGCGTTAGCCGGATCAACATGATGCGCGGCATTCATGGAATCCTGGTTTACTCCGTTTGCTCCGGTTGAATCAGAGCCTTGCGCTTCGGTATTGTTTTTATCTCCCCCTTCCCCACAAAACATTAAACCACATAACCCCAGTACGATCAGCATGTGGTAGAAAAAATTAGTATTTTTCATCTGATAATATTTAATTTTTTGGCCAGATAGTTCTTACCATCACAAAATTATCTCGATGGGCGATTCTTATGAATACCCTTCACTATAGCTTAAATAATCATTCCAGACATCCCCCAAATCGTCGTCGGTAGCGGATTTCCTGTGGAATTTTCTCAACACAACCCCTGCGCCCGCATAAAAACGCAGCTAACTAATTGAAAATGGTTAAGTAATTTTAAAACTATCTATGAGAAAAATTATAACTGCAATTATCCTATTTGCCTGTATAAACTGTGTAGGGCAAACTACCTGCGATATACTTATTCGAAATGGCCGCATCATTGATGGCACCGGCAACTCCTGGTTTTATGGCGATGTAGCAGTGAAAGACGGAAAAATTCTGGCGGTGGGTAAGCTAGCTGGCTATACAGCCACCAAAGTTATCGATGCCAACAAAATGATCATTGCGCCCGGTTTTATTGATGTGCATGGGCACGTAGAATCAGGTATTTTTTCATGGCCAACAGCCGATAATTATATTTATGATGGCGTTACCACCGTAATCACCGGTAACTGCGGCGGATCATCAAATGATTTGAAAAACTTTTTCAACCGTATCGACAGTTTACATCCATCTATCAATATCGCTTCCCTGGTAGGTCACAATACTGTGCGGGAAAAAATAATGCAACGAGATAACCGGCTGCCCAGCGCAGAAGAACAACAAAAAATGGAAGCGCTGGTGGAAGAAGCCATGAAAGCAGGCGCCGTAGGCATCAGCACCGGATTGATTTATATTCCCGGCACGTTTGCCAATACAGAAGAAGTGGTTGGCCTGGCAAAGATGGCCGCCCGATACAACGGCGTTTACGCCTCACATATTCGCAATGAAGAAAGCAAAGCAGTAGAAGCCATTAATGAAGCAATCAACATTGGAAAAGCCGCCAATATACCGGTGCAGGTTTCGCATTTTAAAATAGGCGGTAAAGCCAACTGGGGCACCAGCAATATTACTTTAGGTTTGGTACAACAAGCCCGGCAGGAAGGTTGGGATGTAACGATAGATCAGTATCCCTATACCGCCAGCAGTACCAATTTGGGGGTACGCCTGCCCGATTGGGCATTTGCCGGAGGCAACGATTCATTAAAAATGCGATTGCATGATCCTGCCATCAGAGGGCAGATCAAAAAAGAAATGCTGGATCAGCTACGTACATACAAATTCAAAAATTACAGTTATTGCGTAGTGGCCAATTATTCGGCCGACAGTAGTTATAATGGCAAAAGCATTACCGAGATCAATAAGCTGATGGGACGCAAATCAAAAGCCCCGTTTGAAGCAGAAACCATTATGGATATGGTTGAAAAAGGCGGTGCTCAAATGGTATATCATAGTATGAATGAAGAGGATGTTAAATATATAATGCGTTATCCCTTTTGTATGACCGGCGCCGATGCGGGTGTTCCGGTTCCTGGTAAAGGCATGCCGCATCCGCGCGGTTATGGTACCAATGCCCGGGTGCTGGGAAAGTATGTGCGGGAAGAAAAAGTGATCACGCTGGAAGAAGCTATCCGGCGTATGACCTCGCTGGCTGCGCAAAAATTCCAGTTAAAAGATCGTGGTCTGCTGAAAGAAGGTATGGCCGCAGATATTGTAATATTTGATGATAAAACCGTGAGCGATCATGCCACGTTTGAGCAACCGCATCAGTATTCTACCGGCTTTCATTTTATATTGGTGAATGGGCAGGTAGTTGTGGATAATAGCAAACATACGGGGGTGCGGAGTGGAGTGGCGTTGTTTGGACCGGGTTATAAAAAATGATGAATGAAAAATGAGAAACAGAGAAATGAAGAAGGGAAGACAAGGAAATATTGAATATTGAATGTCCAATGTTAAATGATGAAGTAGAATACAGGGGAATGAAGAATGGGGTATGCTTTTTCCCTTATCAACTTGTCAACCCCGTCAGCTTTTCAACTTACTCTTCTCGTTACCTTTTTCAATAACTTTATTCTATGAAGCTCATCTTACTCCTATTACTGCCACTGCAATTACTCGCACAAAATTTTTTCCCAGAAGAAATCAGCCGGTGGGAGCAACAGGCGAAGCGAATAACTATCATCCGCGACAAATGGGGCATTCCGCATATATATGGCAAAACCGACGCCGATTGCGCATTCGGATTGCTGTATGCGCAATGTGAAGATGACTTCAAAAGAGTAGAAGGGAATTACATAGATATCCTGGGTAGAAGTGCAGAAGTATATGGCGAAAAAAATCTGTATACCGATCTGTATACCCGGCTACTAATTGACTCAGCCGGCGCACAGGAAGATTATAGGAACAGTCCGGCCTGGTTAAAGAAACTGCTGCAAGCCTACGCCGATGGCATTAACTATTACCTATATAAGAATCCCACAGTAAAGCCAGACTTGCTGCAACGCTTTGAGCCCTGGTTTCAACTCATGTGGACAGACGGCAGTATTGCCGCCATCAAATCAGGTGGATTAACGATTGACGAATTAAAGAGTTTCTATACCGGTGATCCTGCATCTACGGTTCTAACCCCAAAAACAGAAGATGAAATAGCAACCGGTTCCAATGGATTTGCGCTGGCGCCATCGCGTACGGCATCGGGCAATGCCATTTTATATATCAATCCGCATGTGACTTTTAACTTCAGGCCCGAGGTGCATGTGATCAGTGAAGAAGGGTTGAATGCATATGGTGCAGTTACGTGGGGACAATTCTTCGTTTACCAGGGGTTTAATGAGCATTGCGGGTGGATGCATACCTCGGGCTATTCAGATGTTGCTGATCTGTATGCAGAAAAGATCGTAAAGAAAGACGCTAAATTCTTCTATGAGTACAACAAAAGGGATTTGCCATTGCAGCAACGGGTGGTAACGTTGCGTTATAAAGAAGGCGATCAAATAAAAACAAAAACCATCAACACCTGGTATACGCAGCATGGCCCAATTATGGGCAGCCGGGATAGAAAATGGTTGAGTGTAAAAGCGGTTAACCGATCGTTGAGCGCTTTGATACAATCGTACCAGCGAACAAAAGCAAACGGGTTTGAAGCATTCAAAAAGAATATGGAGTTGTTATCGAACGGATCGAACAACACGGTGTTTGCCGATGACAAAGGCAATATTGCGTACTGGCACGGCAATTTAATTCCGCGGCGCGATACAGCATTCGATTGGCAGGAACCTGTTGATGGAAGCATAGCAGCCACCGACTGGAAAGGACTGCACACGCTGGAAGAAACCATTCATTTGTACAACCCTGCTAGTGGATTTATTCAGAATTGTAATTCAACGCCATTCACTGCTGCAGGCAGTAGTAGTCCGAAAAAAGAACAATACCCTGCTTACATGGCTACAGAGCCAGATAACTTCCGCGGCATATTAGCAGCACGGTTGACGGAGAAGGCGAATAAGTTTACCATCGATAGCATGATAGCAGCAGGTTATAACACGTATCTGGCAGCGTTTGAAAAACTGGTACCAGCATTGGTGTCGCGTTATGAGAATGAAATACTCAAATCTGATTCTGTATATACAAAGCTTGCAGGGCCTGTTGCTGAATTAAAAAGCTGGGATCTGAAAGCCGGCGAATCGTCCATTGCTACCACGCTGGCTATTGAGTGGATAGAAAAATTACGGCGGCCGATAAACCGGGTGCGGATAAATGGTAAAGAAGTGGATTACGTAACCCGGGTAAATGAATATGCCCGAACAGCTGCCACAGCCGAAATAACGGGTGCATTGCTTGCGGTAGTGAATGAATTAACTACCAAATTCGGCACCTGGAAAACGGCGTGGGGCGCTATTAACCGCTATCAGCGATTAACAGGCGGGTTGCAGGAAACGTATGACGATAACAAGCCTAGCCTGCCCGTAGGTATGGCGGCATCAACATTTGGATGTTTACCCTCGTACGTAGGCACGTATATGAATGGAACGCAAAAAAGGTATGGCTACAATGGTAACAGTTTTATTTGCGCGGTGGAGTTTGGAAAGAAGATAAAAGCGAAATCATTACTGTCCGGCGGCCAGAGCGGCGATCCTGCATCGAAGCATTTTGCAGATCAGGCCGAGATGTTTACGAAGGGCATATTCAAGGATGTGCTTTTTTATAAGGAAGATGTGATGAAGCATGTGGAGAGGAGTTACCGGCCGGGGGAGTGAGATTAATATTCCTTGGGTTCCTGACTTGTATGGCGAATTCGTGTAATAATAATTTCGTTCTCTTTAACAAGATAGCTTACTCTGAAGCGGTATAACTCAAATGCTCTGTGATTACCTGTATTCCCTGATTTATATTTATCAGGATTATGAATTTCAGGTTTTTTAGCAAGCTCCTTTATTTGTTTAAGTATTTCCTTTTTTACTTTCTCAGCATTCTGAGGTGAGTCTTTACGAATATAGAGGATGGCTTCACTAAAATATAAAATTGCTTTTTTATCCCAACTAATTTTCTTTTTGGACATTACCAATCTTTTGACATTTTCTCTACTTCATCTTGTGTAAAATAATCACCGGATTCTACCCTTGCAATTGCCTCGTCAATTTCTCTGTTATATTGCCCAATGTTAATATTCGATGCGTCTTTTTTTCTTCCCTTCAAAAACGTTTTTAACATTTGCAATACAGACTTTTTCTCTGCTTCATCTAATTGCAATATGTAGCTAAAAAGTTCCTTTTCTAATGTACTTGCCATAAACATCACTTTTCACAAATTTACTTTTTTTGAAGGTTTATTCAAACACAAAATGATGATAATTTATAATGGCTTTTTTACCTTAAGAAACCAGGCTATTCCCTTCATCTACAATATAATGGACAAAACCAAAGTCAACTCTTTTTTAATATTGGGAAAGAACCGGTTATACATCCTGAAAGAAAACACCACGCAAATATTATTTACGTGGGTTTCTTTACTTTGTTCATATCTGCCTCACGATCTCACGCCCTACCCACCAAATAACACGCTCACAATATCGCTGGGCTGGCCCACTTCCTCATCACCTACCACGCCCATGGCCATATACTCGCGTTTCTCCGGTTGATTATTGGCAAGCGGACGAACATCGTCGTAAGGCGAATTGTTATCGCGGCCAAGTAACTGCCATTGGGCACTACCCTGCAACCGGGTATAGATGTTTACGCCTGATAATCCTTTCTTGGTAAATGAAATGCGTACCCGACCTGGTAAGGATTCTGCTTTTAAGGTAGTTTTGTTCATTCCTACGTTGGCCATGTTATTAGCCGCAATCACATCAAGGTCGTGACCAATAGCTTCGGTAAAAGCGGGATGGGCTTTGATGCGGGTAACAAAACCGCGGATGCTGGTAAGAGCGCTGCTTTTCAGATCATCCTTAGCAGCAACCATTTGCTGCAATTCGTTTTTCTTTTGTTCAATTTCAGTGATCCTGGCGCTGGCACCATTGCAGTGGGTTTCGGCCTGTTTTATTTCATCTGCCGTTAAACCCAACGCCTGACCGTGGGTGCCAATCTTTTTACCTAAATTCTGGAACCAGATGGCGAGTTGGGGCTCGGAGCGGGGAATGTAATCACCTGCCATGATTGTAAGTTTTGGGTTAAAGAATAATGATTAGTGAATGAAAACTTATGAATCAGGCGCTTTACTTAAGCAAGGGTTTATTTCAACTGTAGTACCGTTACGTGTAACGGAATTTATGTTGAAAACAACGGCTGCCACATAAATGGCAACGGCCCTTGTGTTAGCAACAACGAAGGCTTTGTTGATTAAAACAATTAAATGGTAGACTTTGACTAAAGAGCTGTTGCCGGCAACATAGTATCCGATGTTGGGAACCACCTACCCGTTGGTTTCTACAATTGGGCTGTTAAACATGGGAGGCTGCTGAAAACATAATGAGAATTATAGATAACAGTGGCCCCATGCATGAAGCGTTAAATATTATCCGTTACAACAGGTTCTATTTAAAAAAGAATTTAAGAAGTATTAAAACGCATTGGCGTTGCCAATTACAAGGAGATAACCCTGTCATCACACCAGAAATTTCATTGCATGGTAAATGGTTGCAACGTGCAGGTTTTGAACCGGGAGATAAAATATGGGTGCTTCCTTTTTCTGAATTGCTGATTGTTATTCCGCAAGGAGCAAAGATGAAGTAAGAACGACCTGTCAGGTGGGCAACGGCTTGCTGATAATTCAAACTGATGCCGCCCACCTGACAGGTCGTTCAAAAAGTTATCTACTTCTTATAATACGGCATATTCACATCCTGAAATTTCTTTTGCGCCGCTTCCCAGGTGTTTATTACCTGCGTGCGCTCCTTGTTTATCGCATTATTGGTTTTGTTGAAGTTATTTATTGATTCGTTGTAATCATTAACGGCTTTGTTATAAGTATCAACTTCCGTTTGTGAACGGCTGCCTTTTGCTTCAAAGGCTTTTTTGGCTTTTGCAAATGCTTCTTCTTTCAAATAAAAATCAGTGAGCTTGGGAACATCGGTCTCCGCCATTTTTTTATAATACTTCAATACCTCGCGGCAGGCATTGGCCAGCGATGGATCATTATTAAAACTTTTCAGGGTATCTACCCCTTTTAATCCTTCATTGGCAAAGCGCAATAATGAACTGCGCGATTGCTCCACATCATTCACTTTTTTGTTGTTCATAGCGGTTACCATTTCCTTATCCATCCAATTGCATTTGAAGAATAAGAGAAATAGCTCGTTTGAATAATCGTTCAATTTACCGGCTACATCGAGCTTTGAGCCCAGCGCACTTTCTGTTTCATCGAGTTTCACATTATACTTCGCGGCAAACTCTTTCGATGTTTTCTGCAGCTTGTCTGAAGCTTCAGTCAACTTTTCCGTTACCTTTTCCTGTAACAGCAAATAAGCCGACATGCCATCAAATGATTGCTCTGCCAGCTCTTCCATATCTACTATCTTTTTGTAGTCTTCATTAAAAACGCGGTAACACAAAGTGATGTAATCTATACTTCCCTGTCGCAACGTGTTATCGCCTTTGTATTTGGGCAAATCGGTTGTTTTGTATTTGCTTTGGTTAATGCTTTCCAACACTTCTCCTCGCAACTTTTCTACTTTACGCGCCCTGCGGCCATGCGCTGCTGCACTGAGGTATTGCATATACTTGGCATCCATTTCGGTACGGGCCTGGTAAATGGCGGTCATATATTCTCCAGGATTTTCAATGGCCTGTCCCCGGGAAGTTATAGAGATGCTTATAAGTGAAATGAACAGGATAAAAAGGTTTCGTTTCTTTTGCTTCATAGCTGTCTGTTTTGGCAAGTATTAAGGGTTATTGGTTACTTTTTGATAGCTCCAACCAACTGGAAGGCTATTTTAACATACGCATCTGATAACAGGTTCTCTTTCCATTCGTCATTCAATTCGCTATCATGTTCCCGTTGCTTTTGAACCGCAGGATTTATCACTGTATAAATAGCTTTTTCCGGTTGCTCCGGTGCTTTCAGCGAAGCGGCCTGTAGTTCTTTCTTCTTTTTTTCCTGCCAGGCTTCTTCTATAAACAGGGAAAAATCTTTTCTCACCTTCACTGCTTTTGCCTGGTCAATGTACTGCTGCACATATTTAAAATATGGGGAGGTTGCCATTTCCTTTTTTGCTACGCTTTCCGCTGCCGCCACTGGTAAGGGTGACAAAGGCTTATAATATTTGTTGGCTTCTATAACTGTCGCAGGCAACACATATTTTTCATTTACTTCTCTTTCAGGAACTGCATCAGTAAGGTCGGGCAGCATAACATCTGGTTTTACACCATGTGCTTGTGCGGTGGTACCATTTATGCGGAATAGTTTGGAGATAGTCAATTTTATATAACTGGAAGCAACGCTTTTTCCATTATAGGTTTCCAGGTTAATGGTTGTGTCCATTGGTAAAACGATCTGTGCAGTCGCTTTTCCATACGTAGGCGAACCCACAATTAACGCGCGGTTATAATCCTGCATCACTGCCGCCACCATCTCTGACGCCGATGCACTGAACCCGTTTACCAGTAACAGCAAGGGTCCATCATAAATGGTTCCTCGAACCACATCCTTCAACGTAAGCGCCTTGGGATCTTTTGTTTTAACCTGCCCAACCGGTCCGGCATCAATAAAAATACCTGATAATTCAATAGCCTCCTGCATAGAGCCGCCACCGTTATACCGCAGATCTATCAACAGTCCTTCAATATTTTCCTTTTTAAGTTTGATGATCTCTTTGGCTACATCATTGGCGCAACCATTTATACCCTGTGCACCTTCCCAGTCTGAATAAAAAGCTGGCAATGAAATATACCCCACCTTGCGGTCGCCCTGCAGAATAAAGCTTTTCACTTTATTGTCATCCTCCTCTTCTTCTACTTCTAACCGCTCTTTATGTAATGCCACCTGACGCGTAGTGCCATCTGCTTTTTTCACTGTGATGTTAACCGTGTTACCGCCTGAAGCTGAAAGTACATGTTCAATTTCTTCTACTTCGGCATCTGCTACATCAATAGCTTCTTTTTTCTCCCATTGTATGGATTGTATCTTATCGCCCTGATTTAACCGCCCGCTTTGATAAGCAGAACTGCCCGGTTTCAGGTAATCGATCTGTGCATGGCCCTCGTCATCTTTACTAAATGTAAGTCCGTACTCCAGCGGCTTTTTACCGAGGTTGCTTTCAAAATCCTCTTTTGCATCGGAAGAGAAATAGGCAGTATGCGGGTCGTACGTAGCTGCCAATGCCTGGCAATACATGTTGCCAATAATAAATTCAAGTCCCTGCGGGCTTTGTAATAATCTTTTTACAGACCGCTTAAGGGTTGTATGGGCTTTTTTTCTTAACCCCGGTTCCAGACTATCTATGAATTTCTTTGAAGGTGGCTTTGTGGGGTTCACCAAATCGGAAAATTCCAGTATGCTGTTCATCACCATTAGCTTTACCATCTTATACATTTTGGTATGCATAGCTGGTATGCCTGATGGATAGGTAGTATCTTCTGCTATTGTATATTTTTCTTTTAGGGAGAAATTAAAAGGCGTTTTGCAAATGTTATCCAGCATGGTATCAGCAAGTAACATCCGCTGTTTGTAGGTGGTAACCAATAATTGCAAAAACCCCGATTTTTTACCTTTGATCTCATCATCGAGTTGCAGGCGATAGACCATTAACTTTTTCATATCGTCCTGCGTAAAAAAAATGCGTTGCTCGTCTAATTCGAGCAATAGATCGCGGAATATGGCATCGGACCTTTCATCATCTAATGGCCGGGGTTGAATGTGGAATTTTTCTACCATGCGGCTAACCAGGTAGGCATCGGTCACTCCTTTTTGAAGTGATTGTGCATGGAGGACAAGAGTGCCTGTAACAGCAAGGATCAGAAAAAGAAATATGCGCATATTACAACCAAGGTTATTGTTTTCGGGTAGGGGACGGGTGCAATTCTCTTTTTCTATAATGAATTCATCAGCGTTTGCAAAACCTACCAGATCTTTTTAAAATCAACGCGGGCATTACATTCAGGAAAGAAAAAATCGTGCACAATGTTTTTACCGGATTGTTTCAAATGGTATTCGCCATCTATCAACTCATATATCTCTACTTCTTCTTTATCGGGTGCAATGATGATATAATATTTTATGCCTTGCGATTCATATATACCATATTTGGTGTGCCTGTCTTTCAAAGCAGTAGCAGGTGATAATATTTCAACTACAAGGGCTGGTGGAAAATCCAGATATGTTTTAGTGATTTCGCCACAAACCACCAGAAAATCAGGTTGCAAAATAGTATCATCGGTTACCCGGTAATCTATAGGCTGATAATCAGTACATTTATTACAAGCCTCTAAAGGCGCACCAAATGCTTTCGATAGATTAGATGAAATCTTTTGATGCTTCGGAACAGGAGCCGGACTCATAGCATGCGGAATGCCTTTGATCAACTCCCATTTTCCTTCCCAATGCTTCCAATCATCGTATGTATAATGTGGCAATATTTGGGCTGCGTTACTCACGTATTTCTAATTTTTATAAAGATACAAATTCAGGCCGAATATTGAAAGTGAGACAAATTGTAGCCTATTGATACTTAACCCTCTACAACCTGTTTGATATTAATAGCTTAGCAGCTTTACCACCGTTTCGTGCAATCTCGCTTTAGCGAGGAAATTATTCTCCAGCTCGATATTAAATGGCACAGGCGTATCCAGTGAGGCGCAACGCAGTACCGGGGCATCGAGCTTTTCAAAACAATGTTCACCGATCCAGGCTGCAATTTCGCCGCCAATACCACCGGTAAGGATATCCTCATGTAACACCATCACCCGTCCCGTTCTGTTTACGGCTGCCCTAATGGCTTCGTAATCGAGCGGCAACAAGGTGCGCAAGTCAAGAATGTCAATCGAGATCTCGGGATGGCCTGCCGCATAATCTTGGGCCCATACTACGCCCAGTCCGTAGGTTATAATACTCATGTCATCGCCCGCCTGCACATGGCGGGCTTTGCCAATCTCTGTTTCATAATAGCCATCGGGCACTTTACCACTAACGCTTCTGTATAACGCCTTGTGTTCAAAAAATAACACCGGATTGGGATCATTGATGGCGGCAATAAGCAGTCCTTTTGCATCGGCCGGGGTTGATGGATATACCACTTTTAATCCTGGTGTATGCACAAACCAGGCTTCATTACTTTGCGAATGAAAAGGCCCGGCCCCTACCCCTGCACCCGTCGGCATGCGAATAACCACGTTGGCCGGTTGTCCCCAACGATAATGGGTCTTCGCCAAATTGTTTACGATCTGGTTAAAACCCATGGTAACAAAATCGGCAAACTGTATTTCTATCATGCTTCTAAAGCCTTGGAGGCTCAACCCTAATGAAGCGCCGAGAATGGCACTTTCGCATAACGGGGTGTTGCGCACCCGCTCTTTGCCAAACTCCTCTACAAACCCTTCTGTTATTTTAAAAACGCCGCCATATTCTGCAATATCCTGCCCCATCAAAATCAGGTCGGTATGCTGTTGCATACTCTGGCGAAGTCCGTCTTTAATGGCATCAATAAAACGGTGTTCAGGGCCCTCAACGACCGGCTCTTCTGACTTTCGACTTCCGACTTCAGCCTTCGCATATACATCCTGTACTTCTCTTCCGGTATCAACATACATGGGTTTGGCATTAAACCCTATAGAACATTCTACATCAATATATTCTTTCAAATCCTGGTGAATGGCGTCTATTGACTCCTTGGTAAGCACCTGTTTTGAATATAAAAACTGCTCAAAGTTTTTAATGGGGTCTTTCATTTCCCACACCTCAAATAAATAGGACGGAACGTATTTTGTGCCGCTGGCTTCTTCGTGGCCGCGCATGCGGAAAGTAGCGCATTCAACCAGGTAGGGCTTCTGGTTTTCGATACAATATTGCCTTACACCCTTAATGGTGTCATATATGCCGAGCAAATTATTGCCATCAATTTTCACCCCGTCAATGCCATATCCCCGAGCCTTTTCTACCAACGCTTCGCAACGGTATTGCTCATGCACGGGCGTGCTTAGTGCATAACCATTGTTTTCAATCACAAATATCACCGGCAGGTCCCACACGGCAGCCACGTTCACCGCTTCATGAAAATCGCCTTCGCTGGTGCCGCCTTCACCGCTAAAAACAACTACTACTTTATTCTCTTTTCGAAGTTTATTCGCAAGGGCAATACCATCTGCTATGCCTAACTGGGGACCCAGGTGCGAGATCATACCGCATATATAATGCTGTGCATTTCCGAAATGAAAGCTGCGTTCGCGTCCTTTGCTGTATCCGCTCTGATTTCCCTGCCATTGCATCAATAATTTGTGCAGCGGCATATGCCGGCTGGTAAATACGCCCAGGTTGCGATGCAGGGGTAATATCCACTCATCTTCTTCCAGCGCCTGGGTAACACCCACCGAAATGGCTTCCTGCCCAATTCCGCTAAACCACTTTGAGATCTTGCCTTGCCGCAGCAAAACCAGCATTTTCTCTTCGATCATTCTGGGCAATAACAGGCTCTTGTAAAAATGAACCAGTTGGTCGTGGGTCAAATCTTTGCTATCGAAGTGCATACAGTATGGTAATAAAAAAGTGTACCATGAAGTTAGGCAATTCAAATATCCGTGGAGGGTGGTTTCTATTCTTTTTCTTCTCTTTTTTCTTTATATAATACCGAAGTAACAATTGACAGCAGCAGGCTAAATAACAGCGCCCACCAAAATCCATCGACGTTAAAACCCTTTATAAATTTATCGGCCAGTAATATGATCAGGGCATTGATCACAAACAAGAACAGGCCTAAAGTAACTACCGTAATGGGCAAGGTGACGAAAATAAGGATGGGTTTTACAATGGCGTTTAAAATGGCCAGCACTATCGCCAGTACAATAGCCGTTGTGAACCCATCAATTTGTACCCCACTTAAAATATACGATAACCCAAATGCAACAATGGAGGTGACAACGATACGCATGATAAAATTCATAACGATAGTGGTTTAGTTATACATATGTCGGCTGACTATAAAAATGTAACAAGCCCGCGTCCCGATACCGGTGGCGGGCTTGTTGTTTGATATATATGATATAGGACGTTTCCAAAGCTCCCAGGGTAGTGGGATTTCTTTTCACGTTTGCCGTTTCACGTTTCACGTTCTTATATGACTACCAGTTCATAAAATTCCTCAGGCACCAGGTACTTATTGGCCAGCTCCTGCAGCTCTTTAGCCGTTATGGTTTTAATGATCTCTACACTGCGTTTGAAATAATTTTCATCTACATTGTTCAGGATCATGTTTTTCCAACGACCTATAACATGAAACGGTCCATCCAGGTCGCCCAGGATGCTGCCGATCATAGAATTACGCGTCATCATCAATTCTTCGTCATCGACCGGCTCATCGCGCAACTGCTGCATTTCAAAATATATTTCTTTAATCGTATCTGCGGTAACATCGCGACCGGCTTCGGTGCTTATCAGCCAGCCGCTTTCGCTGGTAAAATTCAGCAGGTAACTGTAAATGCCATACGTATAACCCTTGTCCTCCCTAATGTTTCCCATTAACCGGGACCCGAAAAAGCCGCCATACACATTATTCAATACCATCACTTTTTGAAAATCGGGGTGCAGCCGGTTGGGGAAAGGACGGGCAATGCGAATGGCAGACTGTACGCCATCGGGATCGTTCAAGATCTCGTACTTTTTCTGCGCCGCCGGTTGTAAAGGATGCTTAATGATTTCGTCCACGCCGGTACGCGGCTTTAATGGCAACTGTCCAAAATGCTTTTCCAGCGAGCCAATGATATCCTTCGGTAGTTTACCGGCAACAAAGATCACACACCGGCCCTGTTTGTAATAGTTGTTATAAAAATTTACTACCTCTTCACGCTGAACTCCGGCATAATCTTCCAGGTTCAGGTATTTACCGTAAGGGTGATTTTCGCCAAATAAATAAGCGTCTATCAACCGCCCGGCCACAAACTCCCCTTTCTGCAGGTTCACCTTTAAACGCTGTTGGGCGTTTTGTTTATAAATGTTCATTTCTTCCTGCGGAAACGAAGCATCCTGCACCATTTCTGCCACCACCGGTAACAGTTCATTGATATGTTTAGTCAATGAATGCAGCGTTATTTCAGAAGTCTCGTTGTAACAGGCACGGTTCAAATATGACCCATAATATTCAAAATGTTCGTTTATTTCAAACGCATTACGTTTACTGGTGCCATTCTTCAGCAGAAAATTGGTAGCGGCGGCAATGCCCTTTTTATCTTCAAACCAGTTGCCGGCATAAAATACCCAGTTCACCATCATTGTATCTTCGGTGCCCATGTCAACGGCAAACACTTCAACCCCGTTAGCCAACGTATATTTTTTATAGGCCGGTAACTGTATATCAAATTGAACCGGATCTATAATTGGAGGTGCGATAGTTCTGTTAAGCATATCTTCTTTTTAGTCGTCTTTTATTCTTCAATTAATTCTCACTATAGTATCTAAGCGTACTACTGTTATTTGGGTTAAATATTTTTTGGCTGTACTTCAAAATATCGTCACCGGTTACAGAGAAATATTTGTCCCTGTCGGAATTAAACAAGGCCGCATCACCCAATAATTCATAAAATGCCAGGTTATTGGCCCGGGTTAGCACACTCATGTCCTCAAATGCCAGGGTAGCTTCCGTTTTGTTCTTTATTTTGGTAAGCTCTTTTTCACTGAT
>DASUVL010000470.1:0-2628 GCA_036379015.1 Niastella sp. | reverse complement strand
TAATTTGATCAGGATCACTTGTTGCCTGCTGGTTTTTTCAGTTCTTGTTTTCAAGTTTTTTGAATTGTTTGAAGCGATCCTGCGGGGAATGAACCTTTCTTTCAAGCGGATGGGATTTCGGGCTGGCATTGTAATTATCGGCGGTGGGTTAAAAGTGCTGGCACTTACCATGGGTTATGGCCTTATAGGGCTTGCAGTTGTTCATCTGATCGACAGCCTGCTGATCGGATTGTCTTATTATGTTGTTATGAAAAGAAATGTGGAGTGGTTCGGTTTCGGCAAACCAAAGCGTTCAAATGTTTTCAGGTTCGGGAAATTAAGCATATGGTACCTGGCCGATGCAGGTGCCAATGTGGTGAATACGAACAGCGATAAGCTTTTATTGGGTATTGTTATGGGGCCGGTTACTGTAGCCTATTACACGCTGACAAAGTTTGTACCGGTAGCTTTAGAGGGTTTAATAAACAGGTTGGTACTGGGTACCATGCCGGGAATAGGAAAACTGCTGGGCCTGAAAGAATATGACAAAATAAATGAAGTAAGAAAGAAGATTAACAATGTCACTTTAATGCTGACTACCGCTTTCGGAGCTACGATCATTATTTTCAACCATTCGTTTTTAAATGCCTGGGTAGGGAAGGAGCATTTTGCCGGCCATCTGGCAAATGTGCTGATAATGGTTGCTGCCATACAGGACACTTTTGTAAAAAATGATGCCTGTATCATTAGTGCTACACTTGATATCAAAAGAAAAGTTTTCCTGGCCCTCATCTCGGGCGTATTGTTCGCTGGCCTGGGAATCATTTTGGTAAATCAATTAGGTATTGCCGGTCTTTGCCTTAGTTTGATAATTAGCCGGTTGTTTTTATTTATCGGCCAACGAAAAATACTGGCCAATATAGTGAACGCCGAACCGCCTGTTGCAACCATGGCAAACTATCGCCCTTTTTTGATCTCCTTGTTCTTGCTGGGAATGTCCGTGTTGGTAGCCACACAAACCGAGACTGTTGGGATCTATCAATTGATCGTATTGGCCCCGGTTGCCTTTGCCATTACTGTTTCCCTTTTTTACTTTTTCGGCTTAAGCAGATCAGATAGGTCAGCATTGTGGCAAATTGTAACCTCGATAAAATTCTTTAAATCAGATACCGGTTTTAGTAAGAATTAAAAATTAAAAATGTTAAATGAAAAAAGTAAGAGAAATGTGGTTCAGTGATCAACTTTCTTATTCTTCATTTCTTATTTCTCATTTCTAATTTCCTGAATATGCGAATCCTTTTCGTGGCCCCCCGTTTTCATACTAACCAGTTTCTGTTAATAAAAACACTGCTGGAAAAAAAACATGAAATTATATTTCATGCTACCAGCATAGGGTCAACCGAAGATCATAGCCTGATAACGCCTGTACAATTTAAACAAAGCAAATTATCCGTATTGACAGAAATGATATTTGGAAAAGGTTTGGCAACCAGAAAAAATTATTTTCCAGGGCCGATCAGTTATTGGAATGTTTTCAGAAAGCTGAAGCCGGAAATGGTTGTTATCCGCGATCCTTATAAGTTGTTTTCCCTGATGGCAGCATGTTATGCGATTTTAACAAACGCAAAGATCGTTTTTTATACCCAGGAAGACCTATTCAGGTCCAGAACAGGGAAAACGCTGTTAAAACAAAAGTTGACCATTCGCTTTTTTAAGGCTGCCTGGATGACGCCGATAAAAAGCAGCTCTGAAAATAACGACCGGTTAAAACATATGTATTATGTCCCATTGCCTGTTGCTGTTAAACCGCACATTGATTGCAGCAAAGATGTTGCCGGAGAGGGCCCTAAAATACTAATGATTGGCAAGTATCACCAGGAAAGAAAGAAACACCTGCTGTTTCTGCAGGCGCTGGGCAAACTGAAAGACCGGTACCGGTTTACGGTAACTATTGCCGGTGAATGTGCCCGGGAAGAACAACAGCACAAATTTAAAGTTATTAAGGAAGCAGCGAATGATCTGCAATTGGCCGGCCTTATTCAATGGAAACAAAATGTTCCTTATTGCCAAATGGCTGACCTGTATACTTCACATCACATTTATGTTATGCCTGCTATTAACGAACCATACGCCGTGTCGGTGAACGAAGCAATGGGCTACGGACTACCTGTAATTTGTACCGACACCTGCGGGTCCAAATGCAATATCTCCCATGGTGAAAATGGGTTTGTTATTAAGTCCGGTAACCTGGAGGAACTGACAACCTCGTTGGAAAGATTAATATCCGATCATCAGAAGTTGAATCAAATGCAGGAGCGGTCACTGCAATTCGCCCGGGAAAATTTATCGGCCGATGTGTTTTATGCAAAGTTTGCTCATCTGGTCAGGGAGCGTTTTTCGATAGTAATGAATTGATTCGTTTATCGCCTTTTGAAATAATATCACTTTAAGGCTCACGATATGGAAACGTTTTTAAAATTTATTGAGATTGTATTCTTCTATGGCTTTTCCATTTATTTGATACTCAAAAAAGATCAGCGGAGTATCTTTTATCTGCCGGCATTGTTTTTTATTGAGAAAATTGTTGGCGCCCCCAGTCCGGCCTGGTTGTTTTATGGAATAGTATCTCTGCTTGTTATCGTGAACACA
>DASUVL010000469.1:0-6983 GCA_036379015.1 Niastella sp. | reverse complement strand
TGAGTATATTACCAAGATCAATACCGGTACCTTCTCCTTGCAGAAAGATATCAACCAGTACCAAATCAGGTTTTTCGTTTTCAATTATTGATAATGCAGCAGTAACTGACCGTGCAATAGAACACGTGGAATATCCTGCGTTAGTGAGTATAACATTAAGACTTTTCGCCTCAATAAACTGATCTTCTACTATCAGAATTTTAGCTTTCAATGAAAGGCTTTTTGATTTTATAAATTGCCAATAAAGTTACGACAGTTCTCTGTTCAAACCATAAAACATTCTTTTTCAATACGCTACTCACGAATTTTTACAATAATTATTGATATAGCAATATTCTGTTTTGCTGGTAAAAATTAAAGTATTGCAAACCAGTTATCTAAAATACTGGCACAACCTTGGATTTATCGAAAAAGAATTTTCTTCATAAGGATGCCGGCAGGGACAATTTTTGACAACAAAACCATTACTCACTAATCAATCTAACTATTATGGACCATTTCTTATTCCATTCACCGGTAAAAGATCTGGACGACAAAACAATTAATCCTGTGCTGGTTCCTATCAATGAGCCACTGCATAACGCCAATGAATGTTGTGAATTTTCTTACGACGCCATTCGCATGAAAGACCTGCCTTTAATATATACTGAAGAATGCATGGCAGCCGGATCACCGGAGGGCTTATTGTAGCGCTCCGAAAAATATTAAACAATGAATAAATACAAGGGCTCAAAGGGTTTCAGCAAATTATAAGCAAACTAAAAAATTAAATTATGAAAATTGTAGTAATCGGCGGTAGCGGGCTTATCGGTTCAAAGCTCGTGCGCAGACTTAGCCAGCTTGATCATACAGTCGTATCCGGCTCTCCGGCATCAGGTATTAACACTATTACAGGCGAGGGCCTGAAAGAAGCGCTGAAGAATACGGATGTTGTTGTTGACGTTTCAAACTCTCCTTCTTTCGAAGACAATGCGGTCATGGAATTTTTTAAAACGTCTACAGGCAACTTGCTTAAAGCAGCATCCAATGCGGGCGTTAAGCACTATGTTGCGGTATCGGTAGTAGGTGCGGAACGTTTGCCGGCAAGTGGCTATCTACGTGCAAAACTTGCGCAGGAAGAACTAATAAAAAGATCAGGCATGCCCTATACCATCCTGCATTCTACCCAATTCTTTGAATTTGCTGCAAGTATAGCAAACTCAGGTACAATTGGCCAGGACGTTTACATTTCAACAGGTGCGATACAACCAATTGCCTCCGACGAAGTAGTTGATGCACTGCTCGATATTGTACTTGGAGCACCTTTGAATACTACTGTTGAGGTAGCAGGTCCCGTGCGTATGCCAATGACTGAATTTATTCGTTACTACCTGAATGCAACGGAAGATTCACGTCAACTGGTGGGTGATGATCGTGCACTTTATTTTGGTGCCGAATTGAATGACGAGTTGGTGCCAGGTAAAAATCCCCGCCTTGGAAAGATCAAATATGAAGATTGGTTCAGGATCCAGCTTGTCAAAGGGTAATTCCGGTAGGTATTATTTTGAATTTGATCACTGCCTTCGTAACGGAGATGATGGTGTGGATTGTTGGATGCCTTTGCATTGGCAAAGGCATTCTTTCGATTTAAAACTTTAGATACTTATAAGGTAATGAAAACATTCAGCATTGGCCGCTTATTAAAGTCAGGCATTTATCTGTTCTGTTTTCTGGCATCGATCTGTAGTCTTAAAGCGCAGACTGCAGATAGCGCGACCATTAAGCTTTCCCTCAATGAGGCTATCCGCTATGCAAAAGGATGCAATAAGCTAATAGGCGTACTGAAGACTGAAGAAAGCGCTGCACAATTAGATGTAGAAGACGCAAAAATGGGCGCTTTACCCCGTGTTCTCAGTAATGCATCTTATCAACGATACAGCAATGTAACACTTTATGAGGACGTTTTAGGCGATTCACGTAAGATCACAAAACCACCAAATGCAAATGCCGGTGCGTTAGGGTTGGAAGCCTCTTTCAATTTATACTCGGGGGGCAGACAGAGATATGTAATCGCAGATCTTAAACATAAAGGCGAGCTGGCTTCAATAAATACAAAGGAGCAGGAAGCAAATATTGCACTACAGGTAGCATTGCAATACCTTGATATGATCAGGCTTTACTTTCATGAACATCTCATAGATGATCAGATAACCAGGGCGCAGACACGTTCGAAAAATATTGCTGCCTTTTATGCGAATGGCAAAGTAACTAAAAGTGATGTACTAAGAGCCGATGTTTTGTTGTCCAATGTATTGTTAAGTGAAACCGCGAATGAAAATGATTATCTCATAAGCAACCAAAGATTAAATACACTTTTGAACCTGGATGAATTTACAAAGATCATTCCGGTTGATACCACATCATTGGTGCTGACAGACAGTATGGAACTGGTAAGGTTACTGGAGGATTTTTCGGGTACTTATGCAATTTTAAAAGCCCGGAAGAGTATTGATCTTCAGAAAAACAGGACGAAGCTGGCGAGATCCTTCCATCTTCCGGCTGCTACCTTGTATGGCGGCTATGGCTTCAACTATCCAAACACGCTTGTTTTTCCGCCTCAGGCACAAACTTTCGCCGTGGGACTGGTAGGCATGAAGGTCAGTTATGATATATCATCACTGTACCAGAATAAATATAGGGTAAAGGCATCCCGCCTGAGAGAGGAAGAACTATGCCAGCAGAAGGATTATATAGAGGACAATGTGACGCAGGAGGCCAGCGCTTTGGCCATTAAATACAATGAGGCTGTTAATCGGTTATCGGTCATTAAAAAATCCATTGAACAGGCGGAAACAAACTACAACATACAGAATACTAAATATCTTAACCAACTCACCTTATTGACCGATTTGCTGGAAGCCGATAATCTGTATCAGGAGGCCAGGTTTAATTACATACAGGCAAATATTGCTGCCTTATCGATATACTACCGTTTACTTTTTTTAACCGGTAAACTTTAAAGCAAAAAATATTATGAAACCCCAAAAAAATAAAAGAACTGGTTTTATGAATAGGGTTACCATCGCAATTGCCCTGTTTGTTGCCGTGACCGCGCTATTTTATTTCGTTCGATACCTCATAAATGCAGGTGACTATGAGGATACGAATGATGCACAGGTCGACTCCTTTATTAATCCTGTTTCTGCACGGGCCGGCGGTTTTATAAAGGAGGTGTTATTTAACGAACACCAACAGGTAAAGCGGGGAGATACACTGGTTATCCTGGACAACAGGGAATATATTCAGAAAGTAAAGGAAGCTGAGTCAATGCTGGAAGATACCAGGGCGCAACAGGAAATACTGAACGCTGCTATAAGATCGGCCCAAACGGCTACGCTGCTTAACAGAGATCAGATCAATTCTGCCAGCGCAAGACTCTGGCAGCAGGAACAGGACGTAAAAAGATTCAGGAACCTGTTGAATGAAGAAGCTGTTACATTATCTGATTTCGAACAGGTTCAAACAAAATATGATGTATCTAAAAGTGACTACAATGCTGCACTAAATGGTTTAAAGACCGGAGATAGCAAGGTGCATGAGTTGCAAGCCAGGTACAATTCGCTTTTTGCAGCACGAAAACGCGCTGAGGCTTTACTTGACCTGGCAAGACTTAACTTAAGCTATACGGTCATTACTTCTCCCTACAGTGGATATACAGGAAGAAAAACCATCCTGGAAGGACAGCAGGTACAGGCAGGACAGCCACTGGTATCCGTTGTCAATACAAACGATAAATGGGTCATTGCAAATTTTAAAGAAACGCAAATCAACGGAATGTATGTAGGGCAGCCTGTTCAGATTGAGGCGGATGCGATACCGGGCAAAACGTTTCAAGGTAAAATTGAAGCCATATCCGCTTCCACCGGATCAAAGTTCTCCCTGTTGCCGGCAGATAATTCAACAGGCAATTTTGTAAAGATCATTCAACGGGTTCCGGTTAAGATAATATTTAATGAAGGTGACGTGGAAGAACTCAAAGCAGGGATGAACGTAAAGATCAAAGTAAAGAAAGAAACAAAATAAAGCAAGGATGGTGCAGGCAATCTATATTAATAACCGCATTAGCAAGCATTCGGGCTTTGTAAGGGCATTGCTGATCCTGATATTGTTTGCCGCAATAGCCCAGTTTGCTTCTTTCGGGATTATCCAGGCACATGTAATTTCTTTTTATGGCGCCCAGCCAGAAGATATTTCATTTGCTTTCCAGATCGCTTATGTAGGAATTATTTCAACCTTGCCAATCATGTTCAGGTTAATAAAGTACTTTAATACCCAAAGTTATCTATTAACGGCTTTTTTAACAGGGATCCTGCTGAATATTGGATGCTTGTTTGTTCACGACCTCGTACTCTTCTCGGTTTTACGGTTTTTGATCGGGGTTATCACCTGTATCATTGCTGGCTGTTTGCTCATCGTGATCTTCACTACGCTGCCTGAATCAAATAGAATGCTTGTGGGGGTTTCCCTGTTTTTTTCATTGACGCTTACTGGCGGACTTATCGTTGGGATAGGAGCATCCCGGGTTATACAGAGTACGAACTGGACAGCTTTATATTATGGTTTGATAGGCTTACAAATAATGGCCATATTGCTTTGCATTGTAATGTTTAAGTCCAGGCCTGTCTGGAAGCCTTATCCATTATATCAAATCGATTGGGCTGGCTATATTTTATGTGTGTTCGGAGCTGCCGCCGCCGCGTTTGTAATGATCTATGGGCCAAAGCGGTACTGGTTTGCCGATGCTACCATAAGGAATGCAGCCATTTTCGCTGTCGTGATGTTAGCCATTTTTCTTTTCAGGCAGGCATCCCTTAAAAGACCATTAATTGATCTCAGCGTGTTTAGGTCGGGTAAATTTATTTTTGCATTACTGCTCATGGTGCTGTTCTTTGGAATTAAGGATAGCATAAACCTGATCTATGGTTATTCGGCTTCTGTGCTTGGCTGGAGTTCAGCAGATGTAGTGAATGCGGGTTTGTTTAACATAGCCGGCGTAATAACAGCGACATATATCGCGGTAAAAGTAATTCTGGCGAAAAAGCAAAACCTGCCAATGCTATTATTAGCTGGATTTGCTGTCATGTTATTTTATCATGTATGGGTGTACATGCGCCTTACGCCTGACTTATCATTTGCCGAACTTTGTATCCCAATTTTCTATCAGGGTTTTGCGTGCGGATTATTGTTTGTACCTATCACCATCTTTTGTATGGCATCTGTTCCTCAAAGCACAGGAATGACAGGAATTATTATCTGTACGTATGCCCGCTTTATAGCTTCTCTCAACTCAATTGCCGGGTTTTATACCCTGCAATTAAATTATAACCAACAATTCAAGGAAAGTTTTCTGGGTAAGCTGATCCCCGAAAGTGCTGCCCTTTCGCAACGACAGGAATTATACAAAGGCTTGCTTGCATCAAAGGGATATACTCCGGGTGAAGCTACAGGCATTTCAAATATGTTGATAGCAAGATCTTCGGGTATACAAAGCCAGCTATTGACGATCAGGGCTATTTTTTTAATCGCTGCCATAGTAATGGCTATTGTACTCGCAATACTTTTATTTTTTGCAGTTATAAATAAAATAAAGGCGGCCAGGGTGACCGGAAAAATAAAGTCATCTGCGAAGCCGCCACTGTAATGCCAACTGTTCAATTATATATTAATGTTTATCAGTTTTGTTTTGTAATTGGGTAGTCGGTAACTGCCTAATTAGGTTACATTTATTATGAGTAATAATAATGTCTTCGGCCTGCGTGGCCATTAGCATGCTACCACTTTGTGGTAATGGCTGTTTGACCAAATGGTGGTAACTTCATTCTTAACAAAACTTATGTTATGAAACCCGATGTTATTACCAACCGCAGGGGATTTATTAAAACTGCTGCCACCATTACAGCCGGTTTAACTGCTTTTCCAACTATATTAATGGCCGCCGATAGTACTGTTGAGGATGGTCTCCATATTATCGGACCCAAAGAAGGTTTTTCTCCACAGGTGGGTACCCTGGTATCGATGATGAACTGGATGCGCGATACGGTATTGCGTTCGGTGAAAGGAATGAAACAGGAAGACCTGGACTACCTGCACGATCCCAAATCCAACACCATTGGAGCTATGTTATTGCACCTGGCTGCCACCGAAGCTTTTTACCAGGGTAATACTTTTGAAGGATTAAAAGATTTTAAAGACAAAGCTACCTGGTCAATCCCTATGAGCCTGGGCGAGGAGGGCCGTAAAACCATAAAAGGTCATGACCTCACATATTATGTTAACATACTCACAGAAATCCGCGAGAAGACCCTGACCGAACTGCGCAAGCGGGACGATAAATGGCTGATGACCGTAGACCCGAAATTTTTTGGAGGCCAGCCCACCAATAATTACTGCAAATGGTTTCACGTAGTGGAGCATGAATCGAATCATAATGGACAGATCAAGTGGATCAAGGGCCGGTTACCAGGTGCAAAAGGGGGAGGGGATTAGTATTCCGCGATTTTACTTTCGACAGGATGTGGAATTACTCATGGCAAAAATGATGCGTGGGTTTTAAAAATAAAAGCTCAATAGCTTGAAGGCTGGCTTACCAGCGGAGCCTTATCAATTTTCTCCTTTTTCACAATAGCCAATATTTCTTTTGCTGATAAAGGTGCGGCAAATATTTTTATATGATCCATATAACCATCAAAGATCCGTTGTCCGGGAAATTCTTCATTGCGGCCTATCGTCCATTTGCCGGGAGCAGATAAATTAATGTGATCCTGCAAGCGGGTAGTTCCTTTCAATACGCCGTCGATATATAATCTAAAATAATTCCCATCACAAACGCCTGCTATGTGATGCCAGTTGTTGAACCAGTTGGCTGGTAACGGCGCCATGCATTCTCCCCGGCCCCAGCCGCCTGCAAAAAAAACCAGCTGTTTATTACCAGCTACCTGCAATAC
>DASUVL010000468.1:0-2191 GCA_036379015.1 Niastella sp. | reverse complement strand
GATATTGTAGCTACCTTATACAATAACACCGGAACAGTCATTACGTCTTCCAACCCCACAGCCTTAAACGCCACTATAAGTACCACGCTTGCTGCTGGCACTTACTATGTTTCGGTTACAGGAACGGGTTCAGGATCACCTGCGACTACCGGTTATTCCAACTACGCATCCTTGGGTTATTATACCATTACCGGAACAATAGCAGGCGGTACTACCCCAACGGGAGTTGCCATCTTCTATAAAGATTGTAATTACACCGGCACCTATGCAATCGGATTAAACGAAGGCAGTTACACGATAGCGCAACTGACCGCCAAAGGCATAACCAATAAAGATGTTTCGTCTATAAAAATAACTTCAGGGTATGAAGTGGTGTTGTATAAAAACGACAATTTTGGCGGAAGCTTTGCAGGCTACACTGCAGATGTATCGTGCCTGGTTAGCAGTGGCTGGAATGATTCTGCTGCTTCTATCCGTATACGTTCCATCATCAACAAATTGCCAACAGTAAGTATTACCTCACCGGCAAGCGGCAGTACGTTTACTCCACCGGCCAGCATTACCATTAATGCCAATGCATCTGACGCCGATGGCGCCATCAGCAAAGTGGAATTCTTTAACGGTACTACCAAACTGGGTGAAGATGGTACCAGTCCGTATTCATTTACCTGGTCAGGTGCAGGCGGTGGAACATACGCCATAAGAGCAGTAGCAACCGATGACCGCGGTGGACAGGCGACAGCGCAGGTAAGTGTTGTGGTGAACAATCCGCCCGGTGTTACCATTTATAAAGATTGCAACTATGGAGGATATGCGATCAACCTGCCGATTGGCACGTACACCCTGAATCAGTTAATGTCCCTGGGCGCTGTTAACGACGATATCTCTTCTTTAAAAGTAAACAGCGGGTACGAATTGATCCTGTACCGGGATGATAACTTCACAGGCGCGGCTTATTTGTTCAAAAGCAATTTCGCATGCCTGGTGTCGGTAGGTTTATCAGGTGGTACTACGGTAAACTTAAACGACTGGAGCAGTTCAGTAGTAGTTCGTCAGGCCACTACCGCACGAGCCGCATCTGCTACTGATGATGGTGGCGTAGTGCCGTTTACCGATTATACAGCTACCATGAAAATATTACCTAACCCGGTTAGCAGTGAGATGGTAATACAATATGGCAATATGGGCGATAATTTTGATGTAAAAATTGTTGACATGCATGGCGGTGTGGTATTTACTGCCCCTCGCGCTGTAAGCGGACAACATATTAATATCGCCAACCTGAAGACAGGATTGTATTTCCTTAAAATAAATACCGGTAAAGAAACAATAACGAAGAAATTTATGAAACGCTGATAAAGGATCATGTCCCTTTGAAAGCAGAAGAGTATGGCATGAAAAGAATAGTCCATTAGTCAGTCCGTCATCACGGAGCGGGAACCATGCCACCCGCTCCGTTTTTATTTTCCCCCAGCCCCTAAAGGGGGAATAATGTGATGATGTGATAATTTGATAATGTGCTAATGAAATACAGCAGATTGTTTTGTTTGCCGTTTCACGTCTGCCCTTTTGCCTCGTCGCCTCGGTGCCTTTCTTGTTCGCCTTGTTGCCTCGTCGTCTCATTGCCTTTCTCATTGCCTTGTTGCCTCGCTGCCTTTTCTTTATGCCTTTTGCCTTTATGCCTATTTTCCCATTAACCAAAAACTTGCAACCGGTTAACAATATCACCGCCAGTTAACCGTCTAACCCTATATATAAAATACGGCATTATGCATTCAATAGCTTTTCCCATTATCACCGGCATTGTTTTGATAGGCTTAATATTATCTTTCTATTTAAATAATAAAGGCAATAAAAACGACAGCGACCTTAATATTTACTCTTAAGGGCCCGGTTTAACAGACGAAGCTTGGCAATCCTCTTAACATGTTACCATTCTCAATGGCAAATTTCCTATTGACTTTTGGGGCATAAAGGCAAAACGGTGCTATCCCATCTGCCTATATGCCTTCTGGCCTATTAACCAAAAACTTACAGCCGGTTAACAAACTAACTTGCTACCCCTCTCCTTATTACTGTCAGCACCATTGCCCACCCCTCTTCTTTTCTGTTGTCATTTTCTATATTTTTTAGTAACTTAGGAATAACATCTCATTTCCTGGAAAAAGCAAAACGCTTCTGTTAAAAACCA
>DASUVL010000467.1:0-2127 GCA_036379015.1 Niastella sp. | reverse complement strand
GGATGCGGGATTGTGCAATAGCTCCCCGGTTAAACGTTACCGATACTTCTACTTCGCCGGAGAAATCAAAATAGCACATAGACGCTTTTTCATCCGTGTGTTTCCCTTTAATAACCTTGTCTACTATTACCTGATAAACTGGCAACGATTTCCACCCCTGGTCGTTCTGCCGCACTTTAACTGTAAAATCCCTGTTCAAAACAGCGGTGGCCGGCGCGGGATACACCGCCAATGATGGCCGCCCACCTTCAAATGACAAAGCGGTTTTGCCTGTCAGAAATACAAAGACAAATAATAAGAACTGCACCTTATAGTGCCTGCACTGGCTATACTTCATAAAACTGTTTTAACGATCGCTATGATACTAAATTGCTTTTTGGTTCGATCCTTCGGCTTCCCGCCTTGCGCCACCGTGCTCCGACGCTGAAGCTTTGGCGCAAGCGTCTAAAGCTTTGGCGGCACGCGGTCGCCAAGGCTTCGGCGAGGCACGCGCTCAGGGCAAGCCGGCTAAGGGTTTTCATTTCGTTACTAAATGATATTGATTTTGTTAGCTGAAATTTATTTTTGAGTTAGTGTTAACTGTCCCCGCACGATCCCTGCTGTGTATCGTTTGGTATTGATGGTAAAATACCAGGCGCCCGACATAAGATCACTTTTTTCCTGTTCTGAAAAACCGGTATTACCGGCCAGACCGAGATTCGCACTGCCCGCCCGGTTTGTACTTACGAACGAAAGCTTACGCACCAGCGGACCGTTGGTGGTGGCTGTGGCTGGTCCATAAATACCGATCGAGGTGATCGTATCTTTTTTTGTATCGAGCCACAGGTCACTCCAGGTGATTGTGCTGGTTAAAATATTCGTCGTCTCATCATACAAGCCATTAAAAGCAGCGGTGGCCGCTGTATCGATGGCCGGGACCAGTTGTTTGCTGGTAGCCGATGACGTTACTGAATACATAATACCATTAACGCCATCCAGTTTGCCACCCTTGGTGCAGGAACCAATGACAACTGCTATTAGAACGATTATGAGGATCTTCTTCATACTTCAATATTTTTAATAACCTGTGTTTTGTACTAACGCCGGTGATTTTACAATTTCACTTTGTGGTATGGGCCAGAAATACATCGCATCGGTAAACACATGTTGCCTGACTACAATAACCCGGTAACTGAATTTTCCATCTGCCGCCCGGGTGATCTCCATGCCATGCGTTTCGGTATTCTCCGTTTGCGGTGCTATTTTCCACCGGCGGATATCCCAGTAACGGTGTTCTTCAAAGGCCAGCTCTACCCGGCGTTCATGCCGGATGGCTTCCCGCATCTCGTCTTTCGTCATGCCTGACTTTAATCCATATAAACCATTAACCCCGGGGGTTATGCCCGCCCGGCTGCGGATCAGCTTTAACCAGTCATATATTTCTGTGGTTGGTCCGGAGTACTCATTGGTTGCTTCGGCTGCATTTAACAATACTTCTGCATACCGCATCAATACCCATGGCCGGTATAATTCACTGCCACCGCCTACGCCGAAATTGTTACACATCTTATAGCGGAAATAACCCGTCTTTGTTCCCGTTGAGGTATATATGCCATCCTTATCGGCGCTGGTAGCAGCCAAATTGCCTGTAGGAATAACACCGGTATACGTGTTCACCAACTGATCGCCTAATGAACCCATATTTCGTTTTGATCCATTGTAGTGGATAGAATAAGTCAACCGTGGGTCTCTGTTCTTATACATATCGTCGCCGGTGCCCGGATAACCGGATGCCGGGTCGGTAATGCGTAACCCATTGAGCATATCAAACTCATTCACCAGTTCCTGGGTAGGGAAATACTTTGCGCCGGCATACCCGTTGGTTGTTCCTCTTGATTGGGGGTTGGCGCTGTTTTCCACGTAAAAATTATTAGAGGTGGAAACCGGCTGCCAGTATACCAAAACATGTTCCGGCACCGGGGTGTTTTGTAAAAACAAGGTGTAAAACGGTGTCGTTCCTGTCGTGTATAAATTATAAACACCCAGGGCGATCACCGCTTTGGCGGCATCCGAGGCTTTTTTCCAACGCTCAGTATCAGCAGTCGTATAGCTCAACAAATGGTCCGGATCATCGGCCCGGGCGCCGCT
>DASUVL010000466.1:0-4807 GCA_036379015.1 Niastella sp. | reverse complement strand
TGTCTTTAAAAATGTATTGTATGGTCCTTTCCGAAGCTCGCGAGTCACTAAAATCATATTGGGTCACTTCTCTAGTGGTAAGATTGTATTTATACAACCCCTTATTTTCCGTTCCAATCCACAAGTTGTTATTTTCTTCATGATACAAACAGCTTACCGGAGGCAGCACAATACTATCGGCGCCAATGGTACGAAAGGGCGTGAACGTTTCATTGTACAGGTTGAGTTGCTCCAGCCGACCACCGCTGGTGATCAGCCACAACGTGTTGTTTAACCCGTTAACGATTTTTCCCAACCGGCTGCTGGTAGTAGTAGTAATATCGTCGAAGTTCTTTTTAAAAATGACCAGTTCCCTGCCATCGTACCGGTTCAATCCGTCCTGGGTGGCCAGCCATAAAAAACCGGCATCATCGGTAGCGATATCCACCACACTGCTTTGTGACAGCCCTTCGTTTATGCTCATATTCCTGAAGGAAAAAGGAACAGGTTGTCCCCAACCAGCCAAATTCAGTAGAAGCACATATGAAGCGAGCAGCCATTTGCGCATACAGGGCAGTAAAATTGAACGATCAAGGTATTGCTTTTTTGGGAAACCCGTGGTTACTCCCGGCTTAGCCGGGACCGGTTACCAGTTTCCGGGAAATGCGGGGCTAACCGTGACACGGTTTTTACTTCTAGCCTCCGGCTTTCAACTTTTGGCCATTGACTTTCGACTTTCAGCCTTGGTTTTGGCTTGCCACTTTGCGTTAGGTTATATTTTGCACTCCATTATCACCTCATCCAATTATCAAATTATCCAATTATCACATTGCCTTTTGTATTCCCATTAGCATATTATCACATTAGTAAATCAGCACATTGCGCATTGTATTATCTTGCACCCCAATGAAATATTTCTCCCATATGAACACCGCTGTACAGTTGTTGCAACAATACAATGGCAGTCAACCGTTCGGGAGTTTTATTAAACAGTTCTTCAGCCAGCATAAAAAATACGGTTCTAAAGACCGGAAGCATATTGCGCAATTGTGTTATGCTTATTTCCGGTTGGGCAAAGCGTTGCCAAAGCTGACTACGGAAGAACGCCTGTTAACCGGCTTGTTCTTTTGCAGCCAGGAGCCCAATGAACTGCTGCAACACCTGAAGCCAGACTGGAATGATCAGGCACATCTCCCATTAACAGATAAGATTCAACTGGCAGGCATTGACCCGGGTCATCCGGGCGGGCATTCACCCCACAACGACGGGCACGCACCCGATAGCTATCGGGACACCATGCACGACATATTTCCCTGGCAGGAAGCATTAAGCGCGAACATCAACTATGAAACGTTTTGCGCCTCGTTCTTTACACAACCCGATCTGTTCCTACGGTTGCGACCTGGTGCAGCACCAGTGGTAAAAAGCAAACTGCATCAGGCGGGGATTGCCTTCCGCGAAATAGGCAACGCCTGCCTCGCTTTGCCCAATGCATCAAAAGTAGATACTGTTATTGAACCGGATAAGGAAGCAGTGATTCAGGATTATAGCTCACAACGGATTGGGGAGTTTCTAGAGTTTATTCGCACTTCGACTTCGCTCAGGGCTTCTGAACCCGCCCCCTCAACCTCCGACTACGCCAAGGCTCCGGCGGACAAGTCGCTCAGGGCGCTCAAAGTTTGGGATGCCTGCGCCGCCAGCGGTGGTAAATCTATTCTGGCGTATGATATCTTCAACCCCATTGACCTCACGGTTTCGGATGTTAGGAAATCTATTCTCATAAATCTGGAGAAACGCTTTGCCGCAGCGGGAATAAAAAAATACAACGCCTTCCTTACAGATCTTTCTACTTCGAAATTGGACCCGCCTTCGCTTACGCTACGGACGGGCAAGCATTCAACATTCGATATTATAATTACCGACGTTCCCTGCACTGGCTCCGGAACATGGAGCCGCACTCCGGAACAATTGTATTATTTCGACCCACATCAAATTGACCGCTTTAGCGCCTTGCAAAAAAAGATCGTGCATAATGCCATTCCACACCTGAAACCAGGCGGCTTTTTACTGTATTGTACCTGTTCCGTATTTAATAAGGAAAATGAAGAAGTGGTGCAGTACATTCAGGAACAGCACCCGCTGCAATTGCTGAAGTCAGCATTATTGACAGGCTATGAGATGAAGGCAGATACTTTGTTCGGAGCGGTTTTTCAAAAAAAATAAGGGCAGTCTATTTTTTAAACACTTTACGATCGTACATCCTTTTATTATTGTTGTACAAAGTGATCTCATAAATACCACTCTTCCAGCCAGACGTATTTACTGGCGTACTAAAATAACCGGCAGGCTTGTCTGTTTTTTTCCCATATACGATATTGCCCATCATATCGGTTATTTTAATGCCCATATTAGCTACGGCTTCAGGGGTATTCACTACCACCAGCAACTGCTGATCGAAGGGACTGGGCAAAGCCATTAAAGTATTATCCGGAAAACAAACAGCGTTGATCGTCTGCTGCAGCGTGGCTATTTCAAAAGTGGTATCGGCAGATCGTATGGTTTGTAAAATACGGTATTGCACAGTACCACTGCCTGCAGCCTTTATGGTATCCTTATATACATAGCTGGTTGTTTTAAACGATACCGATGTTGATGGTACCTGACCTATACCTGTAAAATTCGTTTCACCAGGCATCTTTCTTTGCAGGGCATACACTGCACTGGTATCGTCCTTGCTCTTCCAGTTTATTGAAACAACACAGTTATCAAATGATGTACTGGCCGATGCATATTGTTTTGTTAGCAAAGCAACTGCCTTTTTAAAATTGGGAATACCATAACCGAACCGGTAATCGGGATTGGTGCTTTTATGCGCGCTCTTTTGCACAACATCCATGATCTGCATGTTGGTAAATTCGGGAAACACCTGCCATAAACAGGCCACCATGCCAGCCATGAGGGGGCAAGCATAGGAAGTACCGTTGCCGGTTGTCGGGTTACCGGTTGTTGTTGCTACTACTGCACCCGCTCCAACAGATACCACATTGGGTTTTAATAATCCGGCGCCATTTGGGCCCCAGCTGCTTGAACCGGCAATATTCCTGTTTATATCAATAGAGCCGATAGTGAATGCATTTTCAGCATCAGCCGGGCAACCTACGTATTTCAAATCAGTTGAACTACCTCCGCTGTTACCTGCTGCCACTACCACCAGTATGCCTTTCTTTGCAGCCAGATCAACTGCTATAGTGATCATAGCGGTTTTTCCATTGCGTTGGGCATAAGAGTAATTAAAAATGGAATTATCAAAATTGGCATAGCCCAGCGAGGTATTGATCATATCAACCCCGACGCTATCGGCAAACTCAGCTGCAACAGCCCAAAACTGTTCTTCAACCGGGTATTCGCTGCCTGAATCCTCGGTCTTGAACAACCAATAGCTGGCATGTGGCGCTGAGCCAACCAGCACACCGGGCCGGTTAGACGCCATTAGCGAAAAAACGTTGGCGCCATGTAACGCATCTTCATTCACACTGGCATTGTTATCTACATAATCCCAGGTTCCCAATACCCTTCCCTGCAACCGCACACTGTCAAAAACAGGATTCGTGAGATAACTGGAGAACCCCGCATCGAGTATGGCAATAGTCATTCCCCGGCCGGTAAAACCCAGTTTATGCAAATAGTCTGCATCATGAATATGGATCTGGTTGTACATGCTGCCATACTCCAATGCAGTAGTGCCTGTAGGTGCGGCAACATGATCAACAGAAACCGGCTGCTTATTGGCAACTTCGGCCAACTCATTAGAGAGGCTGTTTCTTCCCGTGCTTACCCTGGCCGCAATACCGTTTGTTTTTTTTACAAAAGGAAATGAATTGATTGTAGCAAGCGCATTGGCGTCCGTGGTTTTTATAAGTACCTGGTTCAACCATTTGGAATTATTTATGATGGTAACGTTTGGAACGTTGCGTATGCTTTCCAGGTAGGCGGGGTTAACCGGAAGATCAGTAGAATCAATGGCTATATGTTGGTTGGTCCTGCGCGCAATTGATTTTGCCGATAAATAAACCTGAGCATCGGACAAAGTGTAGGGCGATCCTTTTTTATCAGTAAACTGAACTATATAGCGGGAAAACTGGGCCTGTGCCAAACCGGTAGACGCGATCCCTAAAATTATCAGCGTAGCTATTTTTTTCATGGAAGGTGTTCGTTTATGGTAAGGAACCTTCTGACTATTGCCGCTTACGGCTAATTATGATCAATAATAGTCATTTTTATGCCAAAACCCTGCTTGTAGGCCGGAAGGGTTGTAGTTGCCGGCTGGTATTCCCATATATACACTTCTTTAAACACCAACCCGATATTCTTTGCATATTTTTCGACCCAATAGTTTTTAGAAGCGGGTATGCCTGGTTGAAGGGGCAGGTTGGTTGAATCGGCGATCTGCACTACGGTAATGGTGCTGTCGTAATTCTTGTTGTTGAAAGAAACAGACGCCCCTACATCCTGGTACGTGAACGCCCAGTCCTTCATATCTTCATCATTGCTGAATTCGTATAGATCCCGATATGGATTATCAGGTAAATAACCGTTGCCCTTCCAGCTACGCCCTTCTTTTACGGGTAATGTCAATTTTAAATACCGGAAATTAGCTTCATTCACTTCTATATTTTCCCGGGAAGGTATTACCTGGTAAGTAAGCATAGCCTGCCAGTCACTTTCATTGGTGCTGTTGATATCACGCATATAGCGCACGACGCGCCAGCCGGCACGGCCCAGGTTATCTGTAACAGGGCCTGTTACGGTATCTTTAGCTAAGTAGGAA
>DASUVL010000465.1:0-2673 GCA_036379015.1 Niastella sp. | reverse complement strand
AATTTGGGAATGATGCCGGAAATGATCGATCAGTCTTTGTGCATTTGTTCCTGTACCCGATGCGAATATGGCAACGTGAATGGTTTGTTGTTTGTGGGTTGTTGTTTGTAGTTGTTCCGAGTGTTGCATATTAATAATATCTACAGGTAGGTTGTTTGTTGAAGGGTTAATGTTTTCAGATGATCGGTTTCTGATCAGTTTCATCCGTTTCAAGATCTTCTTTTCATACTTCCAGAAAAAATTGAATTGTCCGAAAGGAATGGAAAAAAGAAGAATAAGCACCTGATAGCCGAAAAGCAATATAAATATCTTAATGCCCCAGTACCAAAATGATGAACTATCCAATTGTAACCAAAGGGTTATTTGCCGGGTTAACCAGGCCGTGGTTGATCCGGTTAAAGCAAAAACACAAAGGATTAAAAATAATTGTGTGCTATTTACGTTCCATTTCCGTTTCAGTCGTTGAAACATGAACGCAAAAGTGCAGGAAAATTTTGGGGTAGAGAAAAAGTGTATTTTACCAAGTGGAAAAGGTTAGTTGTCAGATTGACAAAATCATGACATTTATTACTGAACCGTTTTAACAAACATGGTAAAATCGGCTGAAACCCGCTCCAGGCCTACATTAAAAAAATTTTAAACAGGTAGTGATTTTGTTAAATTCCTGACTTATTTTTGCACCCAATTCGGGAAATTTTTCCACATAATTTCATCATATCCAGCAATATGATTGATCATAGAGCAAACGTTAAGCGAACCCTTCTCAGTGCATTGTTCTTTTTGTTATTGTCGGTCGGAAACAAGTTAACAGCTCAGGATGGCAAAGCCTTATTTCAAGACAACTGTGCCTCCTGTCACTCTGTTACTAAAGATCTAACCGGCCCGGCATTGGCTGGAGTAACAACGCGTGGCCCCTGGACTGATCGTAAAAAGCTTTACGAATGGGTTCATAATCCTAGTAAGTTCATGGCATCAGACCCTTATACACAAGGTCTGAAACAAAAGTTTGGTGGCGCCATGATGACTGCCTTTCCGCAGTTTTCAGAAAAAGAGATCGATGCCATCGTAGAGCATATCAACAAAACGGCTACAATTGCTACACAGCCGACAACACCTGGCGGAAAAGTAGAAGGACAAGTTATCGACGACAAAGACAACTCCATCTTATATGGTGTGTTGACCTTGATACTTGCAGTAATTGCGTTGGTGATGCTGCAGGTGAACAGCAACCTTAGAAAGCTGGCCGATGATAAAGATGGCATTCCTTCACACGAGCCAATTCCATTCTATCGCAACAAATCTTACATCACTTTATTAACGCTGATCCTTTTTGTGGTAGGTGGTTTTTATATAGTGAAAGGTGCTATTGGTTTGGGCCGCAGTCAGAACTATCAGCCTGAGCAACCTATTTATTATTCCCATAAAGTACACGCTGGTGTAAACCAGATAAACTGTTTGTACTGTCATGGTGGTGCCATGGAAGGTAAACATGCCAATATTCCTTCAGTGAATGTTTGTATGAACTGCCACATGACCATTAATGAATATACTGGTACCGCCGGTAAACTGTTCCGTGAAGATGGTACAGAAGTGAACGGTACTGCTGAGATTCAAAAAGTATATGCAGCTGCCGGTTGGGATCCTGCTAAAAAAACATACGACGAATCAAAGGCGAAAGAAGTTCAGTGGATCAAAATTCACAACCTGCCCGATCACGTATTCTTTAGCCATGCTCAACACGTAAATGCCGGTAAAGTACAGTGCCAAACCTGCCATGGCGAAATCCAGAAAATGGATGAAGTAAAGCAATTTGCTGACTTAAGCATGGGCTGGTGTATCAACTGTCACCGTACCACTAAAGTAAACTTTGGTGGCAAAAGCGGTGATGAAGGCAACAAGTTCTACAGCATTTACAAGAAATACCACGACGAAATAAAGGCAGGAACCAGAGACAGTGTAACTGTTAATGATATCGGTGGTTTAGAGTGCCAAAAATGTCACTATTAAGAATAATGTGCTGATGCGCTAATTAGCTAAAGTGCTAATTAGTCCTTGATCGGGTTAAATGAAATTTGAAAGTGTGGAATTAATAAAGCAAACTTCATTTTCAAATTGGTAAATTTTCAAATTTTCAAACTAATAGATAAATGGCTAATAAAAAGTACTGGCAGAGTTTCGGAGAGCTCAATAACAGTGAGGCCTATGAAAAGTCGATTTCGAACGAATTCAAAGAAGAATTGCCGTTTGAAAGTGCTGATAAAAAAGGATTGGAAACCAGTCCTGCCTCCCGTAGAGACTTTTTGAAATATCTTGGTTTTAGTACAGCGGCCGCAATTGCCGCAGCCAGTTGCGAAACTAAAGTTAGAAAGGCGATCCCATATGTGAACAAGCCTCAGGATATGGTGCCGGGAATTGCTGATTATTATGCTACCACTTATGTAAGTGGTGGTGAATCAATACCAGTTGTAGCCAAAGTGCGCGATGGACGTCCGATAAAATTAGAAGGCAATACGCTTTCTACTTTCACCAGGGGCGGTTCATCTGCCCGTATGCAGGCGTCGGTGCTCGATTTATATGATACGGCCCGTTTACGTCACCCTATAGCTAAGAACACAGCAACCAGCTACGAGGCAATCGATCGCGAAATCAAAACCGCCTTAGCCGGCCTGGGCA
>DASUVL010000464.1:0-16967 GCA_036379015.1 Niastella sp. | reverse complement strand
CTATTAACCTGCCGGCCGGCAGGTTAACTTTTAAACTTTTCAACTGCCCGAAGGGCCTTGGGCATCATGACCTATTTCCTACAAAACCAGCTACCATTGCGGGTTTTAACATTTCATACGGGGTTTTAGCATGCTAAAAACGGGCTTGAGTTGATTTTAGAAGGGGAAAAATGCGTGCTATGTTTGCATTACGAAACGCAACAAACAAATAAACATACCAATTATGAAAACGGAATCGAGGAATTATAGGAAACTGGCCATCGTAGCTCTTGCTTTTACATTAGCATTTTCTACACCTACATTGGCCAATGACGGGGACAAGGAAAATCCAACAACAGCAACTGAATTAAAGTTCATCGGAAACATGGAAAATCAACCTGTATTCGAGCTGAACCTGAGCAATAACGAAGATGAGTATACCGTAACTTTCCGCGATGAATATGGTAATGTACTATACAGCGATAAATTCAAAGGTGCTGTTGGACTTACGAAAAAGTTCATGTTGAAATCTGAAGATTTCGGTGATGCTACATTGAATGTAGTGGTAAAATCAAAAAAGAACAACTCTTCTGATGTGTATACTATCAACAGAAACCATAGTTATGTTGAAGAAACACAAGTGAACAAGATCAAATAATAACACAGGCAGTTCAGTCATCATCATAGAGTGTTTTATAATAGCATCGGTGGTTCCGGTGCTTTTTTTATGGTCAATGGTGAATCGTGAATGGTGAATAGCTCGCGATTCTCGAGATTTACAATTGACCATTGACCATTCACCATTGACCATTTTTAATGCGCGAAATCTTCTTCGTATTTTCCCGTTATTCGTTCCATAGACGGGTTAAAAATCAATCACAATTCGTAACTTCTATATAGATCCATATACCCATATTAGTGAGCGATGCTAAATTGGAAAACGTATATTCACCACTTCCGGTAATGTCCTGGCAATGCCGTGTTCCACTAAAATCTTCAACAAAAATACTGCGCATACCTGTTTGTGAATCACCTAAAACATTTATACTGAGCACTATTGTTCCATAATAATAATCATAGGATAGCGAATTTCCGCCTTGATCACCTGATGGTATATACGTTCCGGGAATGATCGGATCGTCGGAACGATTACCATATTTTGCATAAGCAACGTCAACATTGGCAGCAAAGTGATTGTGAATCTGTATAGGCGGGCCAACATAAAACGGTTTAACCCAGGTACTATTCTGCCATTTTGAATGATAGAACCGGGGAGCAGTACCCGCGGAGGTCTCATTTTTTATACTGGTAGTCGTTGCAGGTTTTGCGTTACCAGGTGTTGTAAACCCTTGTGTGAGGCAGGCAAACAAAAGAATAATTGAAGTTACGGTGAGTACTTTTTTCATACAATAAAGTTTTTGTGGTTATGGTATAAGATTACATGTAGGGAAAGCCCGATGTTACGTTCTTCGTTTCCCTATTTTAATATCAGTTATGCAACCCGATTTTAATTGCCCGTATAAATCTTAATTGAGCAGTTTTTTACCTGATATCAATTGTATACCAGTGGCCTGCTACAGCCTCCCAGGTAAACACTGCATAAAATCCGGTATCCTGATAAAACAAACTGGGAATGGCACCAGGATAGTGGTCTTGTATAGAAATAATGAAATTTCCGTTAGGCTGACTAATCTGCATCTCAAAAGTAAGATAGCTGCCGGCTGGCACAGTTCTGATTAATTGATTAGGATTAACTAGGCCATCAAAGATCGTTCCCTCCTGAGTGTTTATAAGTCTACAGATATATACATCCGGGCGCCAAAAAAAATCCGCATTAATGTCTATGGTAGGATCTGTCAACGATTTTTTTTGAGTTGGTTTTGTCTGCATCCACGGATTCACCCAGGCTGTATGCTGCCATTTTGAACGATAAAACTGAGGAGCAGTACCCCTTGTGTTTTCTTTACTTGCAATATTTGTTGTGGTAAAATTGGTGGAGCGAGGTGTGGTAAAACCTGAGAAGACAAAGGCGCATAATAACACCCCTGAAATTACGGTGAGTAATTTTTTCATAAAATAAAGTTTAAATGGTTAACGAATATAGTTTAACAGGTAAGTCGGGTTGGCATAACCGGTATAACTATATTCTTAAAAATAAATAAAAAAAGGAAGACAAATAAAGGTGATGCAATATTTCTTTGTTAACGAAGAAAAAAATAAAGGGATTCCTTGCAAAGGAATCCCCCTAATAAAAACTATAACAATATTATTTTTCACCATTCACAACTCAACACGCACAACTCACTATCTTAATGCGCGAAATCTTCTTCGTAATTTCCCGTTATCCGTTCCATAGACGGGTTAAAATAACCGAATTTCACCTGGGGAAATTCTTCATGAATTAACTCCTGCAATTGTTTTATTCCCAATAATTCCCCGTTTTCATACGCACCGATCTTTCCCATGTACCAATCCGGATCAATATTGAAATTGCGCCACTGGATCATGTTCAGATCTGTATCGATGATCAGCTTTCGCAAAGCTTCATATTCTTCCACACTGTCTGTCATACCCGGAAAAACAAAATAATTGATGCTTGTCCAGCCATTGTAGCTGCGCACTACTTTCAGGCTTTCAATAATATCTTCAAACTGGTAATTATTAGGGCGGTAATATGCCTCATAAATATGCTTGCGGGCCGAGTTGGTGCTTACCCTGATAGAGTTTAAACCTGCTTCGCACAATGCTTTTACAGCCGCTGGCTTGGAACCGTTTGTATTAATATTGATACTGCCTTTGCTGGTATGCTTACGCATTGAAATAATAGACTCACGAATGGTTTCCCACATCAACAACGGTTCTCCTTCACAACCCTGCCCGAAACTTACAATTGGAAAAGGGGCCGTTTCCAGGTGGGGCACCGTAAACTCTACAATTTCTTCTGCCGTAGGTTTAAAAGTCAGGCGATCCTGCGTGGAAACAATTTCTTCTTCCTTGGGTTGAAAAGAAATACACCCGATGCAATTGGCATTACAGGCCGGCGATGAGGGAACCGGGCATTCCCAGCGACCCATAAAATAATTTCGGGCAGCCGGACAATTATACGTCAGGCAACAATTTTCAGCCAGGTGTTTTACCAGGCGGTTATGGGGATATGCCTTTAAGAAAGTGTTTACACCAGAATTGATGCGTTTTGTATCAAAACCTGCGCATTCCTGGCGAATGTCCTCTTCAATACGCACAGCCGGCACAAAAAAAGCATTATTCTGCCAGCCAACTGCCGTATAGCAAAACAGGGGCAGGGTAGGCGCATCGGCAGCTGTTTCGTATGCAGCCAGGTACAACCCTGTATGGGCGGGCGGAATAAATGCAGCAACAGCCCAACCTTTATCACATAAACGCATTTGACCGGTGGTAACATCAATACCAATACCGCGGCGACCAGGCAATTCATACAAAGAACCGCCATCGGGTAGTGCGATCCAATCTTCCACCGGCACTTCAAAAGCATCCCAGCCTGCCCGGCCGGTTGCATACAAGGAAGTATCCTCAAAAATGTTTCCTTTCCCGTCGGAGTATAAAATATACGGTGTTTCCTTTAATTCAGACATCATTTCCCTTTTCAAAATACTTCAGAATTAAGCTAAAAGCAGAACGCGGACCGCTTGACGCAGCCTTCCGGTATTCGCGTTTTTGCGTTAAGTCTAAAGCGTTCGGCTTAGAGCCCTGTTTTTAGATAATGTCTGCAAAATTCGTGAATTTGATCGAGTTCTTCGAATTGAAGATTTTTCTGAAGGTTAAAATGGTAAGATTTATGGTCCGATGCCGCAATTGTAATGGAATCGTATTGAGCCTCAATGCGATCGATGTTCGTCCAGATGATAAAATGGCTTTGGGGCAGGGCGGGAATGGTAATACCCGAATGATGCAAGGCCACATATTCGGCGGTCAGCATTTTTTTCTCGCACCAGAACAGGTAAATGTAGGCCCCACTCATCAAAATATGCCCGGCGCCCGTCAGCCATTCCCCCGCGGTGCAGGATGTAATACCAATACCCAGGAGGAAAACGACCTCTACCAGCCTGAAAAATAAATTCACCACGGGCAGCTCGGCTGCTATATTTTTTCCGGCCACTACCAAAATAAGGATATCAACGGCCATAAATAACAGGCAGCCTAAATATACGGGACTGCTATGCGGTTGATTAAAATGCGATAAGGCATGCACAAGGATTAAACCACCGGCAGCCAAATGCAAAAAGCGACCAGCGCGTTTCAGTTTTTGAAATGCTGGATGAACAACGGGAAGGGCTAATGAGTTCATACGGCAGTAGTTTTAAAGGTAGATGCAACACGAAATAAATTCCATAAAAGAATGAGAAATAAAGAATGAAAAATTAGAAATGAGAAAAGAGCCTTTCTTCTTCACTTTCTCATTTTTCATTTTTCATTACACATTCTTCATTTCACATTAACATTCTCCCTCATGCGTTTTTATGCGCTATAGAATTTTTATGGTGAACCCATTTTTTCAGTACGTTTAATCTTTACTGTATCAAAATACCAAACTAACATGAGAAAATTATACCTCGTTCTGCTTTGTATTATTTTTAACATTTCACTTTCGTTTGCGCAAAACGATACCTCCATTGTTCATCATATAAACAGACTGATCGCCCAGGAACCTTCGATCCATTTCCGGGCCGACAGTATTATTAAGGTCAACGAAGACCTGCAGGTGTATTTCAACACCGATACCTCCTTTGTACAGGGATCTGTTTCCGAAACAGAAGCAGAGGAACTGACTGAACTTTTATTACACCTGATCACCGATACAGACAGTAGAAATGTACTATTATTCGCAAAAGATCAAATCTCCGGTGACTGGAAAACGCTGGACTATTTTGTACCTGCGGTGGCCATTGAAAAATATGAAGCCATTAAGAACAACGATCCCTATCCTGATATGCCAGGAAAAACGGGGGCGGAACAAGCCCGTATAATTCCGGGCGCCGGTCAACCGGTTTCAACCCCGCAGGGCGGGGCATTAAACGGCAAAACCGTATGGCTAAGTCCAGGGCATGGATGGCAGAATACCGGAACCGGATTTGGTTTTCTCACCCAGCGCGGTAACTCTAATCAGCTGGTGGAGGACTTTACAACTGCAGAAACGGTTGATTACTACCTGTTGAATTACCTCATCAATGCCGGGGCCAACGTATGGAGTGTACGCGAACGCGACATGAACCCCAAAGAGATCATCGTTAACAACGACGACGGCGCACCAGCCTATACAGAAACCGGTGCCTGGAGCAACGGAACGATAGCCGGATATGGTGGTACGTACCGCACGAATGTAGCCAGCGCTTGTGGAAACGCCACTGCTGTTTTTAAACCTACTGTAGATACAAGCGGTTTATATTGGGTATCGGTGCGCTATATCAGTGGCGCTAACCGTGCCACCGATGTAAAATTTGCCGTAACCCATGCCGGTGGTACAACCCGGTTTAGGGTTAACCAGGAAATACATGGCGATACCTGGGTATACCTGGGTCAATTTTACTTTTTTGCCGGCGGTAAATATAAAGTAACGATCAGTAATGAATCAGCCGACAGCACACAGGCCATCGTAGCAGATGCGATCCGCCTGGGTGGTGGTATTGGGCAAACACCTGATTGTTTAAATGGAGGTGTAGCCAGCGGCAGACCGCGTTTTGAAGAATCGGCCCGGCAATTTGCCCGTTATCAGGGGCATCCGCCATGCCGCGAAGACGTAACGGTTCGTCCTATCTATTCAGAATGGGAATTGAGCAAAGGCGTATCTACTGAAATAAACAATGCCGTCTTTGTATCCTTTCATACCAATGCAGGAGGTGGAACCGGAACCGAAAGCTACCGGTATAACGGGCTGGGTTCATCACAACCGAACATCACGCCTGGCAGTACGCAGTTGCGCGACAGCATTCACAAACAGCTCGTTGCTGACATCCGCGCGGGCTGGCGCAGTACCTGGACCGACCGGGGCGTTAAAACCTCCAACCTCGGAGAATTAAGGGAATTGCGCACCATCCCCGGCACCCTGATAGAGTTGGGATTTCATGATCATGTAGGCGATGCGACAGCTATGAAGGAACCTGCATTCAGACGACTGGCGGCCCGTGCCATGTACAAAGGCATATTAAAATTTTTCAATTACCGCGATGGCGCACCACGTATTTTTCTACCGGAAGAACCAACAAAGCTCGCCGCCCGGAATATTGACCATTCAAAGATCCGTGTTAGCTGGACGCCTCCTGTTACCGGCGGTATTTATGGTGATGCAGCCACAGGTTATCGCGTATACGTAAGCGAGAACGGCCGTGGTTTTGATAACGCTATTGTTGTCACTGACACTACTTACCTTTTTAAAGGCAGACCCGATAAAACTTATTTCTTTAAAATTACTGCCATAAATGCCGGTGGCGAATCTTTTGCTTCCGGTGTAGTAGCCGCTCATACCCCACGGAATTCCATGTCGTCTAAACATAAACCGGTTAAATACCTGCTGGTCGATGGCTTTGACCGGCTCGATGCATCGGCCATGTTGTTGAAATTTGAAAGCAGCGCATTGGGTAATGTCCGTAGAATGGTGCTGGATAAAATGAATAACTATAGCTATATGGTGGAACATGGCAATGGCCTGGCCAGTTACGATGTGGCATTTGATGGCATGCAAAATGAAGTGATCGCTACAGGCAAAGTAGAACTGTCGAAATATTTTGCAGTTGACTGGTTTGTTGGGGAAGAAACCACAACCGGTAAATCGCTCGATTCAACTGAAAAGTTGTTTCTCGAAAAATACCTCGACAAAGGCGGCCGCTTGTTGATCTCCGGTTCTGAAATAGGGTGGGACCTTGGCCGAACAGCATCCGCTAACGCAGATACCAATTTTTATAAAAACTATTTGAAAGCGGTGTATGTGAGTGATGGCGCTGGCACATACAGTGTTAACGGAACCACCGGCTTTTTTAAAGGAGGCAGTGGCACATTGGGGAATGGCATTAACGGATCGTATAATGTAGATTTTCCTGATGTCATAGATACAACCGGCGGTGCTGAATTGGTATTGAATTATACAGGCGGTACAGGTACCGGAGCAGGCATAGGTTATAAAGGCCACTTCCGGGTTTTGTATTTTGGATTCCCTATTGAAGCAATAATCGATAATAATGTCAGGAACAATCTGATCTGTCAGTCCGTTGATTATCTGTCGAAACCCGACAACAACTGTGGTTTTTTATTAACCGGCAAACACGGTCATAGTGGCAATGAGCTGCAATGGGTAACAGGCCCGGAAACCAATACCGCTTATTACAGGTTAGAAAGAAGTAATGATGGCAAAAACTATGAAGCCGTAGGTGGTCGTATTGACCCGATGGGTTCTGCTTCTGAAGGATACCAGTATGATATTAATGATAACGATGTTAACACCACCGCTTACTATCGCGTTGTAACAACCGATAAAAACAATAAACAAACGATCTCCAACCTGGCCATCATCCAAAACGAATTGCCATCGAAATTGTTTGTATTGAATAACCCAGCGCATGGAGATATCCGGTTAAAGATAAATGGTACCGGTCCCGTTGCGTTAACGTTGATGAATGCAGAAGGAAGAACCGTGTATCAAACCACTGTCACTGTAAGTGGCAGTCGTACTGTAGTAATTCCGGCCAATCAATTGAGCAAAGGCGTTTACTGGCTTTCGGCCAATGTGAATAACCAGAAGCAGGAATCGGTGAAGGTGCTGATACAATAAAATACAGCTGCAAGCTACAAGCTGTAAGCTATAAGCTCAAGGCAAAAGCAAATACAACTTCTCGCTTCTAGCTGTATTTGCTTGCAGCTTATGGCTTACAGCTTACAGCTTTTTCTTGCGCAATCGGTTGCATTGACCACTAATATTAGTGTAACAAACCATGCGTCTTTTTGCGCTATAGATTTTTCTTCATGAATAGTTTTTTTTAGTACGTTTAGCCTTTACTGTATTAAATACCAACCAACACATGAGAAAACTTTATCTTGTACTGTTATGTATTATACATAACGTAACCTCCTTTGCGCAAAACGATCCCACCACTGTTCAACATGTAAACAAATTGATCGCCCGGGAACCATCCATTCGAATGCGGGCCGACAGTATTGTTAAGGTCAACAATGACCTGCAGGTGTATTTCAACACCGATCAATCATTTGTGCGGGGATCAATTTCAGAAACCGAATCGGAAGAATTGAACGAACTTTTAATTCACCTGCTGACAGACACAGAAAGCGAAAATGTGCTATTGCTGGCAAAAGACAAAGCAACTGGCAAATTTAAAACGCTGGATTATTTTGTACCGGCGCAGGCTGCTGAAAAGTATACAGCGGTGAAAAACAATGATCCCTTTCCGAATAAGCAGGGATCGGCTGCTGCTGCAGTGGCCCGCATTATTCCGGGCGTCGGGCAGCCAATTGCAGCAGGCGCATTAAACGGCAAAACCGTCTGGTTAAGCCCCGGCCACGGCTGGCATAATACCGGAACGGGCTTTATCACCCAGCGGGGTACTACTAACCAATTGGTAGAGGATTTTATAACCGCTGAAACAATAGATTATTACCTGTTGAATTACCTCACCAATGCGGGCGCCAATGTATGGAGTGTACGCGAGCGCGATATGAACACGTCGGAGTTCATCGTTAACAACGACGACGGCGCACCGGCCTATACCGAAACCGGCACCTGGAGCACCGGAAGCGTTGCCGGTTATGGCGGCACATACCGTTTCAGTACTGCCAACACCAGTGCAACAGGCAAAGCTATTTTTAAGCCAACCGTTACATCCAACGGGTTGTACTGGGTTTCTGTACGCTATATCAGTGGTGCAAACCGCGCTACCGATGCGCAATACATCGTAAAACATGCCGGTGGTACCACTACAGTTAAAGTGAACCAGGAAATACATGGCGATACCTGGGTGTACCTGGGACAATTTTACTTTTTTGCCGGTGGCGATTATAATGTAACCATCAGCAATCAATCTGCCGACGCTTCTCAGGCCATTATTGCCGATGCTGTTCGTTTGGGGGGCGGTATTGGCCAAACGCCTGATTGTATAAATGGCGGCGCAGCCAGCGGCAGACCGCGTTTTGAAGAATCTGCCCGGCAGTTCGCTAAATTTCAGGGGCATCCGCCATGCCGCGAAGATGTAACGGTTCGCCCTGTTTATTCAGAATGGGAATTAAGCAAGGGCGGCAATGAAATAAACAATGCGGTGTTTGTAGCCTTTCATACCAATGCAGGGGGTGGAACCGGCACCGAAACCTACCGGTATAACGGAGGGGGGTCTTCGCAACCGAACATCACACCCGGCAGTACGCAGTTACGTGATAGCATTCACAAACAAATTGTTGCCGATATTCGGGCCGGCTGGCGCAGTACGTGGACTGACAGAGGCGTCAAGACCGCTAACTTTGGTGAATTACGGGAACTACTAACCATTCCCGGTACATTGATAGAACTCGGCTTTCATGATCATACCGGTGATGCAGCCGATATGAGAGAGCCGGAATTCCGCCGGTTGGCAGCCCGCGCCGCGTACAAAGGCATAGTAAGTTTTTTCAATTACCGTGATGGCACGCCGCGTGTCTTTTTACCCGAAGAACCAACACAGGTAGCAGCCAGGAATACTACCAACTCGCAGATCAGTGTTAGCTGGAAAGCACCTGTTAGCGGCGGTATTTATGGCCATCCCGCCACTGGTTACCGCGTATATGTAAGCGAGAATGGCCGTGGTTTTGGGGATGCTATTAATGTTACTGGCACAACATACACGTTTAGTGGTGTCGCTGATAAAACTTATTTCTTCAAAATAACAGCGGTAAACGCCGGTGGCGAATCCTTCGCTTCGGGGGTAGTAGCTGCGCATACACCGGTGAACACCGGCGGTAATCCGGTTAAATACCTGTTGGTCGATGGGTTCGACCGCATCGATGCATCGGCCATGTTGCTGAAAAATGAAAGCAGCGCTTTGGGCAATGTTCGCAGAATGGTGCTCGATAAAATGAATAACTACAGCTATATGGTGGAACATGGCAACGGCCTGGCCAATTGCGATGTGGCATTTGATGGCATTCAAAATGAAGTGATCATTTCCGGGAACGGGGCGCTGTCAAATTATTTTGCGGTTGACTGGTTTTTAGGCGAAGAAAGCACCAGTCCCCAAACACTTGAGGCAACCGAAAAAACGGCCATTAAAAACTACCTCGATGGCGGCGGCCGGTTGTTGATCTCCGGCGCCGAAATAGGGTGGGACCTTGGCCGCACTGCATCCGTCAATGCCGATACCAGTTTTTATAAAAACTATTTGAAGGCCGTATATGTGAGTGATGACGCTGGTACTTATAATATTAACGGCACTACCGGATTTTTTAATGGAGGCAGTGGCACATTCGGAAATGGCGTCAACGGTTATTATGATGTAGATTATGCCGATGTTGTTAATACCACCGGTGGTTCTGAATTAGTTTTGAACTATGGCACAGGTACCGGCGCCGGCGTAGGTTACAAAGGCCAATTCAGGGTATTGTATTTTGGCTTCCCTATAGAAGCGATAGTTAATGATAACGTAAGGAATAATTTGATCTGCGAATCGGTTGGTTATCTGGCGGAAGCAGACCCTACTTCACTTTTTGTATTGACTGGTAAACAGGTTCAAAGGGGGAATAAATTACAATGGACCACCGGACCGGAAATAAATATTGCAAATTTCAGGCTGGAAAGAAGTACAGACGGCAAAGATTTTAAAGCCATCACTGGTCCCATTAAATCAATGGGTTCGGCTGGTGAAGGATACCAGTATGATGTTGATGATAATGATGTTACTTCTACCGCTTATTATCGCGTGGTAACCACCGATAAAAACAATAAGCAAACGATCAGTAACCTGGCCATTATTCAAAACGAACAGCAGCAAAAACTATTTGTGTTGAATAACCCGGCACGTGGCGATATCCGCTTAAGAATACAAGGGACAGGTTCCTTCCGTTTAACACTTTTGAATGCGGCAGGGCAAACCGTATATCAAACCAACGTCAATGCCGTTAACAATCGCAATGTAGTTATACCAGCGAGCAAGCTAACCAAAGGCATTTACTGGTTGTCGGCAAATGGCAATAACCAAAAAATGGAATCGGTAAAGATCCTGATACAATAACCCGAAGTAAGAGGTAGGAAGTAGGAAGTAAGAAGAGCCTGTATTTCTTACCTCATACTTCTTACTTCCTATTTAGGATTTCTAAAAAGAGGGTGAGCCCCTGCCTGTTGGCGGTGACCCACCCTTTTTTCTTGCGCAAACGGTTTATGTTTCGCACATTGTATTTTGTATTTGTATTCATTAGCATATTATCACATCAGCAAATTATCACATTGTTTTTGTTTTGTTCTCCCCGAACATAAGTCTTAATTTCATGATCATGGAGCATTCAGATAAACTCAACCGGATTGTAGAGGCCCGCATGAAGTTGAAAAACCGGTTTGAAGAAAAAATAAAACAAACGCCCTCCGTTGCAGATGAACGGCCTATGGGATCTGGCAAACCCAATCGACATGGCATGCCTGAAATCCCGATCGGACAAACCGAAACCAATAAGTGGCCGGTGCTTGACCTGGGTGCTCAACCTGATGTTCCTTTTTCAGCATGGCAATTAATTATTGACGGTGAAGTAGATCACCCGGTTACATTAAACTGGGAAGAATTTATGGCTTTGCCGCAAACAGAAGATACGTCCGATTTTCATTGTGTTACCACCTGGTCAAAGTTAAATATGAACTGGAAGGGCGTACGGTTGCTGGATATTGCAGCTCTGGTTCAACCCAAAGAAACGGCTACCCATATCCTTTGTTATGGATACGACGAATACACCACCAATGTAGCATTGGAAGAAGCCCTGAAACCCGATGTGTTGCTGGTGCATACCGTTGAAGGAAGTCCATTGCCAAAAGAACATGGCGGACCGGTGCGGATGATCACACCGCAGCTCTATGCCTGGAAAGGATCGAAATGGATAAACAGGATTGAATTTCTAAAAGAGAATAAATTAGGGTTCTGGGAAGAAAGAGGTTATTCCAATACAGCCTATCCCTGGCGGAATGACCGGTATAGTTAGTCAGTTTACAATAGGCCCTTAGCGAAGTCGAAGGGTTGGGCCATAAAGCGTTGAGCGGGCTTGAGCGGAGCCGAAGGGTCGAAACGCAAACCTTATACCTCAACTTTATACGATTGCATTCACCCACAATAATATCCATGAATAGAAGAAATCTGTTAAAACAGCTTAGTCTGAGTGTTGGCGCCACGGTAATAGGATCAAACACCATGGCCCGCCTTGCCAATGATACCATTGAATACGAAGTGCCTGGCAATCCATTGCACAAACGGATAGATAAACCAGTTACGGCCATTACGCTGGGCGCAGGGAGCCGCGGAAATGTGTATGGAAATTTTGCAGAAAAGTTTCCCAACTTGCTTGATATCGTGGGAGTGGCAGAGCCCATTCCTATCAGGAACGAACGGTATGCCACCAAACACAAGATCGCTGACACCAACCGGTTCAACACCTGGGAACGTGTATTTGAACGACCCAAATTTGCAGATGCCATCATCATTACCACACCCGATGCCCTGCACTATGCGCCTTGTATGAAAGCGCTGGAAATGGGATACGATATATTGCTGGAGAAACCCATTGCACCTACAGAAAAAGAATGCCGCAGTATTCTGGCCCTGGCCAAGAAAACAGGACGCATTGTAGCCGTTTGCCATGTATTACGCTATGCACCCTACTTCGTAAAAATGAAAGAATTGATTGCCCAGGGAGCTGTTGGTGAAGTCATCAGCATACAACACCTGGAGCCAATTGAACACCTGCACATGTCGCATTCTTATGTACGCGGCAACTGGCATAATTCAAAAACTACAACGCCCATCATCCTGGCCAAATCATGCCACGATCTTGATATTATAAAATGGGTCATTAACAAACCGGCCAAACAGATCTCGGCCATGGGAGATCTGAAATGGTTTAGAAAAGAGAATGCCCCGCAAGGTAGCACAGCCCGCTGTACCGATGGTTGTGCTGTAGAACGCACCTGTCCGTATTCGGCCATCAAAATGTACCATGAAAAGCGGCAACGCATAGCCGTATTTGACTTGCCAGATGACAAGGAAAAACACCCGGAGGCGATCATGGAAAAATTAAAAACAACCGATTATGGCCGGTGCGTGTATCGTATGGATAACGACCAGCCCGATCATTATATAACCAACATCAGGTTTGGAGATAACATAACAGCCAGTTTTTCCATGGAAGCGTTTACCTCTTATGCAGGCCGCCGTACACGCATTATGGGTTCTATGGGCGACATGGTAGGCGACATGAATGAACTGGTGATCACCGATTTCAGAACTGATAAGCAAACCAAATTGGTACCCAAGGCCGAAGATGTGGAAGAATACAGAAACAGCGGCCATGGCGGGGGCGACTGGTTGCTGGCCCATGATTTTGTTCAGGCGGTATCGCAACAAAATCCAAAATTATTAACGTCTACCATCGATGAATCAATAGAAAGCCACATCATGGGATTTATGGCGGAAGAAAGCCGTAAGACCAATAAGGTGATGGCGATCACGATGTAAAGATATCAGTAACCCATTGGAGTTTCTTTGGGGACACAGACACAAAAAAGCCTTCAGACCAAACAATCTGAGGGCTTTCTCTTTATACATTGCTGCTAACTTGTATAAAACGTCCCGGTTAACACCTAACCTATTATCTTATTTCAATAAACGTTTTCATAGTATTAAATTATTAACGAAAGTGAATCTATAAAATAGACCTCTTTGCCCAAAAGTTCTTAACATAGTTGATCTACAGGTAAAACTGGCTTTTAAATTGTTGAAGTGAATGATCCTATTAATTCGCTTATCCGTACCTGTATCATATGAAAACGCTTATCCATACCTATACCATAACCGTTATATTCCTATTGATCACCAACCTGGCAAATGCGCAGCTTTGCCAGGGCAGTCTGGGTGATCCTATAGTAAACATTACCTTTGGAAGCGGTGCTAACCCGGGCCAACCATTTTCCGCAGCTACTACTACTTATGTGTATACATCGGCTGATTGTCCGGCTGATGGTAATTATGCTATCCGTAACAGCACCAGTGCCTGTTTTGGCTCCTGGCATACGATCCCGGCCGACCACACCGGTGATCCCAATGGTTATTTTATGCTGGTCAACGCCTCTTACAACCCCAGCGCCTTTTACCTCGATACCGTGCATGGACTTTGCAGCAATACGACTTTTGAATTTGCCGCCTGGATAGCCAATGTGCTGATGGCTGGCCAGGGTTGTCAGCCCATTATACAACCAGATCTTACTTTTACTATAGAAAAAACAGACGGTACGGTATTACAGACTTATAATACCGGCGGTATTCCTGAACAAAGCACCTTCACCTGGCTACAGATGGGGTTTTATTTTACGACACCCCCGGGTATCCAGAATGTTGTATTACGTATCGTAAACAATGCTTCGGGAGGATGTGGTAACGACCTGGCGCTGGATGATATTACGTTTCGTCCCTGCGGTCCCACCATCATGGCGAGTATTGACGGATCACCCTCTACCAGTCTGTCTTTTTGCGGAGGGAGCCCGCATTCTGTAACGTTTACGGGCAATGTGACGTCGGGCCTGGCTAACCCGGTTTTGCAATGGCAGCAGAATATCAATGGCGGCGGCTGGCAGGATATATCAGGTGCAACAGGTACTACTTTGTTGCAGAACTACTTGGCTACTCAAACACCCGGCACCTACCAGTACCGGCTAAGTGCGGTAGCGGCTGGCAGCCTTACAATATGCAGAACAACTTCACAGGTATTGTCAATAACGATTATGCCAACACTAACCGGCTCCGTAAGCAATAATGCTCCCTTGTGTGCGGGCAGTACCCTGCTGTTATCAGTTACAGGTAATGCACAATATCAGTGGACTGGCGTTAATGGGTTTACCGCTACCGGTACCTCCGTTTCCCTTCCTAATGCCCAAACAGCTCAATCGGGCAAATATTACGTGAAGGCAAGTGCCACTGGCGCCTGCCCGTATTCAGATTCTATTACAGTGAGCATCAGTCCGGCGCCGGTGGCAACCGTTAGTCCGGATGCCAGTATTTGCGAAAATGAAAGTGTGCAGTTAACCAGCAGTGGTGGTACTACTTATCAATGGCTGCCATCCACCGGCTTATCTGCAGGTAATATTGCCAACCCGGTAGCCACGCCAGCCGATACAACTAGCTATATGGTAATTGTGTCCACAGCCCCTACTTGTAGGGATACCGCTTATGTCGTTGTTAATGTAGGCGCCAGATTAACCGTGAATGCCGGTCCCGACAAAAGCATTGTAAAAGGAGAAACTACGACATTGAACGGTACAGTAAATGGCGCGAACATTACATACAATTGGACCCCCGCTTCCTATATAACGGATGTTACCTCGCTTACACCGCAGGTTAGTCCTCCGATGGATATTGATTACATTTTATCGACCACCTCCAATGGCGTTTGCAGTATCGCGAGCGATACTGTGCACGTATTTGTTTTCCCCGATATTTATATACCGAATGCGTTTACACCTAATGGAGATGGCCATAATGATACCTGGCGTATTCCTTTCTTAAAGGCCATTCCGGTTTTTGAATTAAGCGTTTTTAACCGCTGGGGACAATTGGTATATCATACTAAAAACAATGATATAGGCTGGAACGGACAGTTCAAAGGCATAAATCAACCCTCCGGCGGGTATGCATATATGCTTAACATTAGCAATGGCAAAAGGATACTGAAAGGTGTGGTGATGTTATTAAGGTGAGGGAAAGATATTGAAACGGGGCTTAGGCGATTACGATGTAAAGGTATTAAGACCCGTTGGAGATTCTTTGGGGACTCTGATAAGATTAAAGCCTTCAAATCTTTCGACTTGAAGGCTTATTTGGTTTTTCAGCCCTCATTCATTGGTTAAAATAACTTTTAATGCCTTTTCTTTTGCAGCATGGTCAAACGTGTCATAAGCATTGATGATATCCGACAATGCAAAATGGTGTGTGATCAATTGTGAAGGATCTATTTTTTTGGAAATAACTGTTTTTAATAACATGGGCGTAGTTACCGTATCCACAAGACGTGTCGTGATCGTAATGTTTTTTGACCACAATGTTTCCAGGTGCAGGCTAACACTTTTACCATGCACACCCACATTAGCAATATGTCCGCCCGCCGCAACTATTGACTGGCATAATTCAAAAGATTCAGGAATCCCGACTGCTTCAATGGCGGTATCAACACCTTTCTTGCCGGTTAATTTATGTACACGCTTCACCGGGTCTTCATTACGGCTGTTAATTGTTTGGGTAGCGCCAAATGTTTTTGAAACAGCCAGCCGGTTATCATCCAGATCAATCATAATGATTTCTGCAGGTGAGTAAAATTGTGCGGTAAGCAAAGCAGCAAGGCCAATAGGTCCTGCGCCCACAATAGCCACTATTTCCCCCGGCTTTACCTGTCCATTCAAAACACCACATTCAAAACCCGTTGGCAAAATATCGCTTAACATAACCAACGCTTCTTCATTCGCATTTTCAGGAATATGATACAGGCTGTTATCGGCAAAAGGTATTCTTACATATTCCGCTTGCGTACCATCTATCAAACGACCTAACATCCATCCTCCTTTTTCACAATGCGAATACATTCCCTTCTTGCAATATTCACATTTGCCACAGGAAGAAATACAGGAAATTAAAACATGGTCTCCTTTTTTAAATTCTGTAACGGCACTTCCGACTTCTTCAACAATACCTACTCCCTCATGCCCTAATATACGGCCATCAATAACTTCTGGTACATCTCCTTTC
>DASUVL010000463.1:0-4319 GCA_036379015.1 Niastella sp. | reverse complement strand
TCCATGTATCGGTTTCCTGACCGCCGCCATAAGGTATAACCTGTACAGAAGTGATCTGTCCGCTACCATTAAAATTATAAACCAGGTCAAATTCTTTCTGAACGGAAACAGAGCCGCCGCCGCCTATACGGGCAAAGAATTTTTCAATTTTTACCTCTTTTGCTTTTTTCTTGGCGATAAAAGCAGGGTTGGGCATAAAAGGCAGGCCGGGATGTGACGAAAGGTAGAAATTGATACCTGCATAATAATTGCTGGTGCTGAAATCAAAAAAGTCATCAGGACCTGCAGCTACAGTCTTGTAGTTAACTGGCGATGTAGAGGAAACCTTATTGTACACTTTCTTCGCTCCTCCATTGGCATCGGTAATGGTTTTTCCATCAGCCGATAAGCTCAATGCCATTTTGGATGCATCCGGCTCAAAGTGTACCAGCTCGTCGCCGGCTGCACTTACGCTGAATGGTAGGAATTTGGCTTTGCTTGGAAAATAGACAAATAATGCGGGGTTACTCTGACCGCTTGCACTTACCAGCAGGCTGTCCTTTTGATCCTGGGTTTTCCATACTCCCTCAACCTTGTTTTGACCAAAGCTGACTGCGGAGATGATGAGCAGAAGTGTGGTTAGGGAACACTTACTTATCATAGAACGGTTTTTAAATAATTGATAAAAATAATTGAAACTACCATATTGTTTTAAAAGTTCAGATCTCTTGTGATTCAGGGGCGCCGGCGTTAAACTGGCGGGGGCATCCGGATGAACTGATACCCCAAGGTTGCTCTATCATGGACCATTTTTCACTTTGAAAAGTTGTTACATTTTTGTTTTTGACTATTGATTTCTTATGTAAAGTAAATTGTAAAGAGCTTCTGATGACAGTCTATTATTATAATATAGTTATCCCTTCACTGCTGCGCAATGCACATTACCTATTGACCGTAAACGATGAATTTTTTGATGAGTTGTGGCCGTAATTAAATACTACATGGGGATTAGCGCCACCCGGAAAATAATACAGGCTGCCTGCGGGTTTTTCCGGTTTCCACGTTCCAACTTTACCGTTTAGCAGCAGACCAGCTAAACAAGGTAAGGTTATTATACATGTAAAAGAAAGTAGAATTAAATTCATCATAGGGTATTAGTTGCTGCGGCAAATTAGTAAATTAACTAATTTAAAAAAGGGTAATTGGTTTTTTTATTATAAAATGATACTGTTATTATTAATAGTTTACATACAAAGCCACCCGGAATACTACTTATTCCGGTATAAAGATATAACGCAGAATTTAAACCGGCAGTATATTAGTTTTGAAATATGTTACAACATTTTACACTGTGTAGGCGCCTATTGTATTCGTTCTTAGCGCCTAAAAAGGATGCTCTGTTCCGGACGGGCATCTACCAGTCCTCTTTTTCCTTTTTGGCAGCCCGTAGCATTTCCGGGTAACCCCATCCTTTTCCCAGGGCGACCAGCGTTTTTGTAAGCCGGTTGGTTTTGGTAGCTTCCGTTTTGGCGCTTTCGATCCATTTGCTGAAATAAAGCTGATGGCCTTTGGTCAACGTATCCCAATGCGCCTTTGCATCGGGGTCATCTTTCAAACATTCCAGCAGTTCTGTATTCAATGGAATTTCAGCTTTGTCTTCCTGCAACTGTACTTTCACCATGGCGCCTTTTCGCTTCCCAATGCCTTTTCGCATGGTGGCGTTTACGGCCAGTATAAAGTTTCCGCCGCCCATGGGCATAATAGCTACCGCTTTTATGGTGAAATTGTCCAGTTTACCTTTAACCCGGAACGACTTTTTATTGCCGGGCTTTAATTTTTGAGCAATATCTGCCGGGATCTCAATATACGTCCAGCCGGTTTTTTCGCCCTGCTGTTCAAATTGTAGTAGTGTGGTGGTAAAAGTGACCGTCATGGGTTATGGTGCTAATATATATAAAGTTTCTGGTAGACCTGTCAGGTTCGCCTTCGTGTCTTGAACGGACAGAGAGTTAAAGCGATCCTGACAGGTCTTTTAAGTTTCATGACCTGCCCAATTCAACTTTCTAAAGAAGCAAGACCCCATGATGGACCTTACAGGTCTTCGCTAAAAAGAAACAGGCGATGCTAAACTTAATTAGCACCGCCTGCTCCTCTTATTGACTATTAATGTTTATTTGGAAAACCTGAAACTTGGAACCTGTAACCTGAATCACCTTTTTATGATCTTTATCGATTGCAACTTATTCCCCTGTTCAACTTGTACAGTATATGTTCCCTGTAATAATCGCAGACCAAATTGGGTTTTATTTTGTCCTTTTCCTTTTTCAACCAACCGTCCTAATTGATCATAAATAGTATACCTGAAATCTCCCAGTGCATTTATGGTAAAGACATTGGTACTGGGGTTGGGACTAATCGTTATTGTGCCTGATCGGGTAGTGGCTACAGTGGTAGCAGCTGTTACCGTTGCACAGCCCACACCTGTTACCGCACTATTACCTTGGATACTGATATTATCAATATTGGCCGTTCCGCCGCTGCTGGTGGCCTGCAGCCTTATATCGGTGGTGCCCGCATTTAATGAAACCACCGCTGAGGCGGTAGTCCAGGTTGTCCAATCGGTGGTTGCGGGAAAACTTATACTGGAAACAACGGTGCTTCCGTTAATGAGCAAGCTGCCGGGCCGGTCGGTACCCCCGCCATTTGAATAGCGCCAGGAGAGGGTATAACTTCCTGAAGCGGGTACTGTGATCCGCCAGTTTACACCACTGCCGGCCGCATTGTTCGTATTGGCAAAACCGGCGCCGGTGAAGCCGGCATTGTTGTTATCGATGGTTCCATCAACACTGCAAAAACCGGTAGTGCTTTCCTGGATGGTCACTGTTGAACCGCTGGTGCCACCCGCCAGGTAAATATTAGGCACCGGCGGAGCTGCCATATCGCCGCCTAAATAGAAACCCGGATGCGGCGGTTGGTTATACGCGGCATTTTGCCAGGCAATGGCTACACGGTATTGCGGATCGTGCATTAAGGTATAGATGCGATTGGTTGCCGGGGTGGTAGTGGTGAATATGCGCAATGCAGTATTATCTGATGTTCTTAAAATAACTTCCTCCCGCCAGTCGCCCAGCAGATCGGCCGATAAATTAGGCGTTGCCTTCGTGCTGTTGTTGGAAGCGCAACCGGTAGCCGTTAGCAAGGTGCTGGCGCTGCTGCTGCTGTAATTCCATTTGCTGATGGTAATGTTATCGAGCAATTCCCGTTGCAGATCGGCATCCCACCAAACCGCAAAGTTCATAGATGGTTTGGAAGTAGTAATGCTGGTGCCGGTACAGGAATACAGGTTGCCCCGGGAAGCCCACATTTCATAACCCTTATAACGCGGGTCTACATCTGCTGCCAGTCCACGGCCCACGTCGGCAGAAGCTTCTGCAACTGTGAAAATGCGTGCCCCGGTCCTTGCATCTACCAGGGCGGCGCCTACCTGTCCGTTACTGCCCGGTGATTCATACGGTTGCCAGATCTCCAGCCCCGCGCGATCGGGGTTCATATCACTCATGTGCAGGGCATCGCCATGACCCATGCCATTGGCCCACAAGCCGGCGCCGTTATCATTGATACCGCTGCTCCCATTGAAAATTTCATCGCGGCCATCGCCATCGGCATCGCCTACGGTCATTTGGTGATTGCCCTGTCCGGCATAAGAGCTGTTGTTGTTACTGTCGAACGTCCAGCGTTGGGTAAGCGACCCATTGCGCCAGTCCCAGGCCACCCGTACCAGCCGGGTATAGTAACCCCGGCCAAATACCATACTGGGCCGTTGTCCGTCTACGTAAGCAACGGCAGCTATAAAGCGGTCAACCCGGTTGCCATAGCTATCGCCCCAACTTGAAACGGTGCCCCGTGCGGGCAGGTAATTGGTAGTGGCCATGGCTGCCCCGGTTTGCCCATTGAAAACAGTCAGGTATTCCGGTCCGCTCAATACATAGCCGCTTGAGTTACGGTAATCGGCGCCTGAACTGCCAATAACCGTTCCAACGCCATCAATGGTAGCATCGGCGGTTTTACAGGCCAGTTCAGCTTTACCATCGCCATCAAAATCATATACCAGGAATTGGGTGTAATGGGCGCCGGCGCGAATATTCCGGCCAAGGTCAATACGCCACATACGTGTACCGGTTATCTGGTAGGCATCGAGGTATACATTGCCTGTATAACCCGATTGCGAATTGTCCTTCGCGTTGGATGGTTCCCATTTTACAATGATCTCATAATCGCCGTCACCGTCGAGGTCGCCTACACTACAGTCGTTGGCACTATACGTATATGCTTCGCCAGAC
>DASUVL010000462.1:0-5027 GCA_036379015.1 Niastella sp. | reverse complement strand
TAGCTTACTTCATACAGTTCCTCCCAGCGCGTGGTATAGCGCTTACTCCGTAATTCCTGTCGCATCTTCCAGTTACGGGCGAGCCCTGAAGTTGCGAATTTCAATACATCATCCCGCATACTGAAGTTGATATTATCCATCATATCCATCAGCAAGCGGTTATATTTCTGGGGGCCAGGTAAAAATAAATTTCCCTGAATAGATTCATCCGGTTCCAACCCCCCCAGCATTACGCCCGCTTTTTTATACACTTTACCATGTTCGTATAATGATTCAACCAATTGTACAGCAGGTTTTATTAATTCATTGGTACTGCTGGTAGCAGCCGGCAAGGTAACATGAGCGTTTACCGTGGCTCCCCGGCGAAAGCTTACTTCATAGTTCTGTTCTCTGGGTACAATAAATACACTGATCACTTTGGCGGCGCTATGCTGGCGGCGCAGTTTTTCGGCAGCCCGGGACGTATAGGTGGCAATGGCTTCTTTTATATCATTGATGTCTGTCACAGGTTGACCGAACATGCGCGTAGTGGCGATCATTCTTTTATTGACCAATGGCTTTTCCATTGCGCGTGATGGCAGGCCATTCAATTCCCTCACCAACCGGGCGCCGGTAACACCACCTAAATGATTGTACGCCCATTCATCGGGCATGGTGCTTAATTCCCAGGCACTGGTAATGCCCAGGTTGATTAATTTTTGTGCATAGGCCCAGCCAACACCCCAAACATTACTCACCCGGGTCTGCTGCATAGCCGTTACCTGTTCTTCGCGGGTGGCCAGTACTTTTACACATTGGGTGGCTGCTTTATTTTTCTTCGCGAGGTAATTAGCCAGCTTGGCCAGCGTTTTGGTAGGTGCAACACCTATTGATACAGAAATACCGGTCCACTGTTCAACGGTTTTGCGAATGTTCATGGCAATATCATACAGTGATTCAATTGGTACATCGCCCAGGTCAATAAAAGCTTCGTCAACGGAGTATATTTCTACTTTGGAAGCATCGCCTAAAAGTTGCCGTAATGTTTCCATTACACGCCAGCTCATGTCGCCATATAAATTATAATTGGAAGAAAACGCCGAAATATCGTGTTGCTGAATTAACGGTTTGATCTCGAAGTAGGGCACAGCCATACCTACACCGGCAGCTTTTGCCTCATCGCTACGCGAAACAATACAACCATCATTGTTACTTAAAACCACTACAGGCTTTTCCTGTAGATCGGGCCTGAACAACCTTTCGCACGAACAGTAGAAACTGTTGCAATCAACAATTGCTTTCATAATACAATGATTTTACTGGTGTTTTACCTGATAGAATGGTTCTTTGTTGGGTTTGGAGTAGCCCCGCAAAGCGGGGCTACTCAGTAATGGATAGGATGGTTTAATGGAATGGTGTAATATGTTGTGTATAATAGCGATAAAGGCGTTAAAGTACGCCGTCGCATAAAGCTTTGGCGTACAAGTGTGCGAGCCAAAGCCACGCAAACTCCGACTCAACGGGGCCGCCAAAGCTTTAGGCGCTTGCGCCAGAGCTTCAGCGTCGGAGCCCCGGCTCGTCGGGGGCGCAAGGCGCAGCGCAATGTAAGTCTCATAGTAGTACAATAACCGGGTAACCAAAAATGCTACACCGAATGAATACTGTAAGTGACCACTCCCCAGATTCCCAACGAATCGCAGGATGCATCTACTTCAATCGGCGCATGCTTTGATGCCTCGGACAATAGCCGTACTTTATTGAATGTTTTTTCAAGCCGCCTGATAAGCATTTCTCCATTGAGCGTAGCAACCACCACTTTACCACTCTCAGCTTTCAGGCTGCGATCTACAATAATAGTATCGCCGTCGAAAATGCCTGCGCCGGTCATAGCGTCGCCGCGTACACGCAAAAAGAAAGTAGCAGGTTTATTTCTGATCAATTGTTCGTTGAGATCAATACCGCGTTCCATATAATCATCGGCAGCTGCACCAAAGCCGGTAGCATCGGCTGTTTTAACATCCTGTTGCGAGAACTTCTTCGTTCCCCGGTACGATGTTTCGTTAAAAAATTCCCCCTCCATATAATTTAAATTTTGGTGTACTAAATTATTTAGTAAATTTATACTAAATTTATGATCCAATAAAAAATGTTTTATGAATACCGGGTTAGTAAAAAATGCCCCTTTTTCCTGGAACGGGAACGGTCATCGGGAGTACAGTTTGGTCATATATCCTGATGCTGTTGTGTATGAAAAGATTATGGCGGAAAAGCAACGGTTTTTTATGAATTATGGAGTAGAATCCGTGGTTAAATCCTTTCCATACATAATGGTGGCTGGTTTTTATGCGGGCGAAGGCATGGAGGAAACATTGATCAGGTGGATACAGCGTATCTGCAGCCAGCACAACAGTTTTGAAGTAACACTTAATAACTACAGCGGTTTTCCGCAACATAGTATTTACCTGCGTATTCATGATCCCCAACCCCTGCAGCAATTGGCCACCCAATTAAAAATGCTCGATAGTCATGTTCAAGTCATGACCGGCAATGCCTTTGAGCGCATTCCGCATGTAACCCTGGCCAATGAATTACCAGAACCGGTTTACCAGAAAACCATGCCCGTGTATTCGCGCAAAACTTTTCGTGCCCGTTTTATGGCAACCGAGCTTGTTCTGCTGGGGCGCGATCATCCATTTGCGGCCAGTAAGCCCATAACAGTATTTCGTTTTTTACCAGCTAACCATAAATCATACAGCGAAGTTGCCTGAAATATTACTTCATCTTAAAATGAAAAATTATGAAAATCAATATTCAGTCTATACCCGGTTGCAGAATTAATGAATATATGTTGGTGTTGAACCCGCATGAAGAGTTGCGTAATAAGATTGCGCGGGTAAGAAGTGAGTTTAGCGAAACATATAAAAATTCGAGTGCCCTGATCAGTAAACCACATATTGCGCTGGTACGGTTTACTCAACTGGAAATGATGGAAGACCGGATCTTAAACCGGTTAAAAGTAATAGGGATGGGATTTCAACCATTTAAAGTTGTATTAAAAGATTACGGGAGTTTTCCTTCCCATACTATACACATTAATGTTACTACCAAAGTACCTGTTCATAATCTGGTACGTGAAATACGTGGAGCACAGCGATTGATGAAACTGGATAATGAACATAAGCCACATTTTATTGATGAGCCATTTATTGTTATTGGGCGTAGGCTTTTGCCCTGGCAATATGAAAAGGGCTGGCTCGAATTTTCGCACCGGCAATTTACCGGTTCCTTTATAGCCGATAATATGTTGTTCTTAAAACGTCGCCTTGGAGATAAATCCTGGCAAATAGCACAACGTTTTGAGTTTATGAATTTACCCGTTACGACAAAGCAAGGGGAGTTGTTTGTATAGTCATGCTTGTAGTGGTGTTGTTTCAGCCTTTCTTTTAAAAATGTATACCACCTCCTGCCCCGCTTTAACGGGGTAGGAGCGTCGTACGGGACAGTGGAAAAATTGAACGGGAAGAAACACCCGGGAAATAAGTATGGTATTGTGGATCGATAAACATAAAAAAATGAAAGAGAGAAAGCAAATACATTATAGAGTTGCTCCGAGAAAAATGGAAGAAGAGGATAATTATAAAAAAGGGCGGGGCGCTCAGATCAATACAAAAAACCGCTTTTTAAAAAATCAGCATGTACAGGAATATGTAGAGGGCATTGATGACTGGACCGAAAAGCAGGAGCCCACTCAATATATTGAACAGGAAGCAAAAAGCCTTGTTAATAAAGTAAATAGCCCCGATGTAGGCATGTGGTACAGCATGAACCCATATGCGGGTTGTGAACATGGCTGTATCTATTGTTATGCCCGGAATACCCATGAGTATTGGGGCTATAGTGCCGGACTGGATTTTGAAAGAAAGATCATCGTAAAGATGAATGCGCCGCAATTATTGCGCAAGTTTTTAATGAATCCCAAATGGCAAAGTGTACCTATTAGTATAAGTGGTAATACCGATTGCTATCAACCGGCCGAACAGAAATATGGCTTAACCAGGTCATTATTACAGGTGTGCAATGAGTTTAACCAACCAGTAGGCATTATCACTAAAAATGGCGGCATGGTGCGTGATAAAGACATCTTAAAAGAAATGGCTAAAAAGAAACTGGTTTCTGCGTTGGTTACCATAACTACCCTTAATGAGGACTTGCGCCGTGTTATGGAACCCCGTACTACAACAGCCATGCAAAGGTTACGGTTAATACAGGAATTGAGCCAGGAAGGCATACGAATGGGTGTAATGATGGGCCCAATGATACCCGGATTAAACGATCATGAAATGCATGGGATAATGAAAGCCGCCAAAGAACATGGCGCTTCTTTTACTGCCTATACCTTTATCAGGCTTAACGGCTCTGTTAAATTATTGTTTCACGACTGGTTGCATAAAAATTTCCCTGACCGGGCCGACAAAGTATGGCATATGATAGAACAAAGCCATAATGGGCAGGTGAATGATTCCAGGTTTGGGGTACGTATGCGTGGAGAAGGCGATATTGCCGAGATAATAGCTCAGCAATATCGCAAATACGGTAAACTGTTTGGAATGAACGCTGATGAGATGGATGTGGATACGACCACCTTTAGAAGGCCTGGTGCCCAGGGAAGATTATTTGATTGAGATTTGAGAAGAACTCCGCCCCCCTTTTTTTATAATTATCTTCTGCAGAATTGCTTTATTGCGTACAATTTCTTTACAAAGACTGGCAATCTCCCGGGCATTCTCTAACAAGTTAAGTTTGGCGAGTGATTGGTCCAGTTCCTGAATTTTTCCCCTGTAATAATATTCCATTACTTCCACTGAATCGGCCATGATCATTTGAAAGGATTCGAGGCCCAGTTCCTTTGGCGAAACAGGGTTTGATTTACTAATGGAGGAGTGTTGCTGTCTCATGGAATTAAAATTAAAAGTTATAAATGTTCAATTGGGCCGAACCTTTCTACTGTTGACTTGGTAAACGGGGGGTATTTGTTGATTCAAAGTTCT
>DASUVL010000461.1:0-3334 GCA_036379015.1 Niastella sp. | reverse complement strand
ATTCATATAAACATATGTTTTGGCTGATGTATTAACGTTAAATGTTACGCCGGTGGCAGTCATTGTAACACTATCGAAAGTAACGGTGCCGGCATTGTTCTGTGAAGTAAAACTGGTGGCAGTGACGCCTTTTACTGCAATACCCGACTGGGACCCTTCTGCCGTTTGAGAAACCGTACCACTAACCGAGACAAAATTCCAGGCCCCTACTTCTGTATTGGTGGTGGTGTTAGGAATCGTATCGCCAGGGGTAGGTCCGCCACCGGGGGTTGTTATATCCTCCCCACTAATTTCTTTTTGACAGGCAGCTAATCCAATTACAATAGCGGCAATAAGGAGTAAATAGTTGTACTTTCTCATAATTCCACATTTTTGACAGAAGATAATCAAGTTGTACAATTAACAAAGTTGTGCCACGATTCATTCCCTTACATTGATCTAAGACTGTCCCGATCGTTTGAGCCGTTTTATAAACAGGTCATCCGGTTTTTTTTACAGCCCGTAGCATACAGAAATGCGTTTCATCGCGCCAGGTTTTAAAGCCATGAGAAGCAATCAGCGATAAAGCCCTGTTTAAAAAATCATCATCGTGGCATTCAATATTTAATTCCCGTACCTGGTTAAGCCAGGTTAAATTTCCGGCTAGAAAAACATTTTTTTCGGCGCCTTCAATATCCATTTTAAGATAATCAACACCGGAAAGCTGATGCTGCTGCCACACATCCTGCAACGCAATTGCTTTCGCCTTTTGCGGGGAACCATTGGCGAAGTCCGTTTCTGCAACAGCATAACCATCTTCATATTGACTGGTATTGTATACAACCTGCCCTGTAACCGGCCAGATAGCCTCGTTATGAATGATACAGTTTGCCAGACTGGTACAATTCTGCCTGGCTATTATGCAATTGGCGGTATCCATTTCATACCCGATAATGCGGGAACCCGGATACTGTAGCTTAAAATGCAGGGCGGTTAACCCTATATTACTTCCCAGATCAAGTATCACTGCATTTGCAGGCAGTTGCCGTGAAGGAAGATGAAACTGATCGTAAAAAACATACTTCACTACATCGCGGTCTATAAGGCTGCCCCTGCGTATATAAATTTTTTGGTTGCCTAAATGGCGGATGCGAATACCTGTTAATTGTGCGCGGTTACGCCAATAAAATGGAAAATAAAAAACAAAAAGGTGACGCCAGTTTACGATGGTGGCGATTTTTACAAAGTTTACCCAAAGCAGTATGTATAACTTTATTTTTCGCATGTTGAAGACAACCTGGTGAAGGGGGGATAATCTAAAATTAACACAATAAAGCCAACAAACCTGAAACATTCACTTTTGGGAAATGCTTTCCGATCTGTTGGCCATCGAAGATTATGCGTTGCAAATTATTTACTGCTTTATCGCAGCAATGCCCGGCAATTCTTTTCCTTCAAAGAACTCGAGCAAAGCGCCACCGCCGGTAGATACATAACTAACCTGGTCGGTATACCCAAACTGGTTAACAGCAGCCACTGAGTCGCCGCCACCTACCAGGGAGAAAGCGCCATCCTGGGTAGCTTCCGCTACAGCGGTAGCAATGGTTTTAGTGCCATGTTGAAATTTGTCCATTTCAAAAACGCCCATAGGGCCATTCCATAAAATGGTTTTTGACCGTTTGATAACGTTTGCAAATTGGACGCAGGCATTCGGACCAATATCGAGCCCCATCCAACCTTCGGGAATATGATTGCTGGGCGCATTGGAAGTAAGCGCATTGGCATCGAATTTATCAGCGATCACAGAGTCGGAAGGAAAATGCAGGCTTACACCTTTGGCTTCCGCTTTTTTCAACAGCTCGCGTGCTGTATCCAGGCGATCGTCTTCGCACAGGGAGTTACCAATGATACCACCCTGGGCTTTTTCAAAAGTATACGCCATACCACCGCCGATGATGATATCGGTTGCTCTGTCGAGCAGGTTTTCGATGATTAGGATCTTATCAGAAACTTTAGCGCCGCCGATGATGGCAGTAAATGGTTTCTCAGCACTGTGCATTACTTTCTCAGCACTCTTCACTTCGCTTTCCATCAGCAAACCGAACATTCTTTTTTCGCGGGGGAAGAATTGTGCGATCACGGCCGTAGAGGCATGCGCCCGGTGAGCAGTACCAAAAGCATCGTTCACGTATACATCGCCCAGCTTGCCTAACTTTTCAGCAAAACCGGCATCGCCTTTTTCTTCTTCCTTATAAAAACGAAGGTTTTCCAACAATAATACCTGACCTGGTTGTAAGGCAGCCGCTTTATCAACAGCATCTTTACCAATACAATCATTGGCAAACAAAATATTGATGCCACCAAGTAATTGAGATAAATGACTTACCAGGTGTTTCAAAGAAGATTTGTCTTCAGGGCCTTCTTTTGGCCGGCCCAAATGGCTCATGAGGATCACACTACCACCGTCGCCCAGTATTTTTTTAATAGTGGGAACAGCCGCTGTCATGCGGGTATCGTCGGTAATAGCAAATGTTTTTTTGTCAAGCGGCACGTTAAAATCAACCCGTATCAGCGCTTTCTGACCGTTGAAGTTATATTGGCTGAATGTAGACATGAAGAGGAAGTTTTAAAAAAGTTAACCACAAAGTGTATTGATAGCGAAGGGCGACTAAGGGTTTCTCCTGGCGTTACCCGCTTTCAACATCTTTGTGGTTAATCAGGAATTAGCTAAAACTAATCCTGCGGTTATATATTAAGCTTTTACTTTTTCTTTTGCAGCGCCTTTGTTGATCAGTTTTGCAAAAAAGTTCACTGTACGAACCAGTTGGCTTACATAGCTCATTTCGTTATCGTACCAGCTAACTGTACGAACCAGTTGGATATCGCCTACAGTTTGTACACGAGTTTGCGTACCGTCGAAGTAAGAGCCGTACGTGATACCAACGATATCACTGCTAACGATTTCGTCTTCGGTATAACCAAAACTTTCGTTGGCAGCAGCTTTCATAGCACCGTTTACTTCTTCAACAGTTACTTTTTTGCCTAAAACTGCAGTTACTTCAGTTAAAGAACCGGTAAGAACAGGAACGCGTTGAGCAGAACCATCCAGTTTACCTTTCAGGTTGGGTAACACCAGGCCAATGGCTTTGGCAGCACCGGTACTGTTAGGAACAATGTTTTGTGCAGCAGCGCGGGCGCGACGCAGATCACCTTTTGGATGTGGAGCATCCTGGGTATTCTGGTCGTTGGTATAGGCGTGAATGGTGGTCATGAGACCGTTAACGATACCAAATTTTTCATCGAGCACCTGAGCCATTGGGGCCAAACAGTTGGTAGTACAGCTAGCGCAGCTGAT
>DASUVL010000460.1:0-2422 GCA_036379015.1 Niastella sp. | reverse complement strand
GAGCACGTATAACCTGTTTTACCCAATGCTTTCCGCTAATCGCATTCAACCATTTTACTAGTCTACTGCGACTTTCTATACCTAAGTTACTTAATATCTCCTGGTTGTTCCAAATTTCTCCGGGTCAGGTTATTCACCTGTTTTGCACCTAATTATCCACATAAGTATTTCCATATATTGGCTTACGGCCCGGGCTTCTTTAGCTGCGCATATTTTCATATTGCAGGGGTATACCCAGCGATGCATTTCGGCAGAGCTGAATCACTTCCTGCAGGTCATCGATCTTTTTACCGGTTACCCGAACCATATCATCATTGATCTGTGCCTGTACTTTTAACCCGGCGTCTTTGATCAGTTTCACGATCTTTTTAGCATCTTCCTGTTTAAGCCCATTCCGTACGCTCACTTCCTGTTTCACTACCTTACCGCTTTGATAAGGTGCTTTAGACAGGTCAAATGCTTCCGGGGCAATGTTTTGTTTGTGTGCCCGGCTGATCAATACATCTATCAACTGGCCCATTTTCATGTCATCATCGGTTTCGATGTTGAGCTTAAATTCCTTTTTGTCGAGGTTGATAACAACATGCGAACCTTTAAAGTCGAAGCGATTGGTGATTTCTTTAGTGGTTACATTCACGGCATTGTCCAGTGCCTGTGCATCCACTTTACTAACGATGTCAAACGAAGGCATAGCGTATATTTAAAGTACTGAAAGCACGAAAGTAAGCAAAAGTTGAAAAGTTGCCCCGATGAGTCGGGATGAAAAGTTGACAGGTTAAGGATCAGGTTGAATTGTTGGGGGATTTTTTACTGCCTGTTAAAGACCATTACTTTCGATCGGGCAGCCTGCTTTCTTGTTTCTTGATATTTTATTTTAATCAATTTGCACCTGTAAACTATGTGCGAAAAACTTTACCATACCATTTGCAGCTGTAAACCATGCGCAAAAACTTTTACCGCCCGTTTGCAGCTGTAAACCATACGCGAAAAACTGTAAACACCCCATTTGCAGCTGTAAACCATGCGCGAAAAACTGTAAACACCCCATTTGCAGCTGCAAACCATACGCGAAAAACTGTAAACATCCCATTTGCAGCTGCAAACCATGTCCGAAAAGCTGTAAAACGCCCATTTATAGCTGCAAATTTCTACTCTCTCACTCAAAAACCATTTCCACTTGCTAAAGATCAGGTGAAATAGCGTTTTTGCACGCTTTAGAAAAACTACAGTCACAATCCCCCAACTTCACATGATCCAATCAATCCCTCTTATTTTAAATTTTCCTGCCTCCGCTGCAGAAATGATGCAAAATCCCCAGGAATTTGACCTGATCCCCGGTTTCGGCTTAACTGGTAACCAGTTACAATAAATACTATAAAAAGGCCCGCCCAGAAAACTGGAGCGGGCGTGTGTGTTGCACATGAAACGAAAAAACAATTTGATGATTCGATAATTTGATAATGTGATAATGCTTCAAGGTCGTACTGTCCTTATTATGGTGAAGCTCACGCGTAAGCCAGCATCATAGCGCTGTATTCATTATCACATTATCGAATTATCACATTAGCTAATTAGTGTTTCCCCCTGCCCTATTCTGCTCTTCTGTAGCGCCCGTAGTACGGCGCCGGGCCTGCGCCACCGATGTTTTGCCGAACCGGTAACTGAACGTGGCCGTAATATTTCGATTATCCCACCGGTTAAACACCTTCACATCAATATCGCTGTATAGGGTATGCCCCTTGAATTGCTGCCAGTGAAAAGGATCGCGGAAATTCAACCGCCAGGTACCCTTCCCTTTTATGACCGTTTTTTGCACCCCCAGGTTTAAAAAGTACATCGGGTCTGCAATGGTTAATTGTTCTATGGTCTTACCCCGGTAAAAACCGCTGATCTCCCCACTCCACCCTTTTTTGAAAGTGAACGTATTACTAACGTTTACCAGGGCCGAAGTATAATTGATATCAATAGGATCGTTTTTACCCGTAAATGAATTGAAGTAAACCCCTTCGTACCGGTTGTTGAAGACATTTACAAACAGGTTCACATTCCAGTTCTTTACCGGAGAAAAGGGGGCATTAATGGCCAGTCCGATATTCTTGAGCCGGGCTACATTGTCTGCGGTAAGGAAAGTGATCTTTTTTTCAGTATCCTGCTTTAACAATTGGGATATAACGTCGTCTGTTATGGTATAATTGAGGGTTGTGGTGAACCGCCCTTTCAGGGTATGCCGGAATTCGAAATTATTGGCATATTGTGGTAACAAATATGGATTACCCTGTCGGTATGTGAGCGAATCAAGGAACCAGATGAACGGGTTCAGGTCCTGGTAATTGGGGCGTTCAATACGCCGGCCATAGGTTAAAGTGAATGTGTGGTTTTTGTTTACCTCATAATTCAGGTACATAGTTGGGAACAAACTGGT
>DASUVL010000459.1:0-9208 GCA_036379015.1 Niastella sp. | reverse complement strand
GTGGGCAATCCAACTGAACCCATGGTTGCCGATCGGATGATCATCCGGTTAAACCAGGTAAATTATATAGTGATCGATGGCTTTGAACTCACAGATGCCACCATTTCTGAAACCGATCATAATATTACAGCCAATGTAGGTCATGGCGTATATATCTATAAAGGACCCGGCAATAATGGTTATAATAATGTAATTAAGAATTGTACGATCTCGCGCCTGGGCGGAGGTATAACCGTTGATGGGGGCAGTTATAATACGATAACCGGTTGCACCATTCGGAATTTACGTATGATCATTAACACCCCTAATATCAGCTGGGACGATTATGGCGCAGTAGGCATTATATTGGGCGGTTCAGATAATACCATCACCCATAATATTATACAGGATTGTTGGGCGCCTAGCTACGATTACCATTACGATGGTGGGGCGATAGAAATGTATGGCTATACCGTAAGCAGTAATAAAATAATGTATAATACAGCTATTGATAACCTGGGATGGATGGAGTTTGGCAGTGGTTCAGGCGGGCAGGCCTTCAATAATCTGGTTGGATACAATCTTTTGATCAATAACGGACATGTATTTTGGATCAACGTGGGGAATGGATTTGGCATGGATGTTCGCAATCTGCAGCTTTTCAATAACGACATTATAGAAACAAGTGCTCCTCGAATTGCAGATGTAACAAGCCTGATAGGAATTTTTACAACGCCCTCCATATCGAATGTAATAAATAGTAAGAATAACATCTTCTATCTTACTACACCGCTCAATATCACAGACCCGTTGATACAGCCATTCAATGGCCCGCAGCTTATCCATCAAAATAACCTGTATTATTTGAACGGCGGACAATTGGGTTTTATGCTGGATGCTTCAGAACGGAGTCTTACAACTGGAGCTACCCTGTTTATGAACAGTCCGGCTGCAAGCAGTCCTGCTTCCTGGGACTATAGACTGCAGCCAACTGCTGCCGGCATTGATTTCGGACAAAACGTTGGTATAGACAAAGACTTTTATGGCCAGGCAGTTCCTGCTGGCAATGCGCCTGATGCCGGCATTGCAGAAAGTGCTATGATTGCACTTCCCATACAAATGCTATCCTGCAAAGGCTGGGCAGGTGCAAACGGAAATACAATAGAATGGGAAACTAACAATGACCCTGCCGATCACTTTGATATTGAAAGAAGCAATGACGGAAGTAATTTCAAAACCATTGCAACGGTTCCCTATAAAATGAATGCAGGGGCAACAACTGCAAAATACCAGTACCTCGATAACGATGTGAAGAACGAAATACAGTATTACCGTGTTAAAGCCATTGAACCAGGTAACACCATTCTTTATTCTCAAATCGTCACTATTAAGAACAGTCTTTTGTCAGGTAATATGATCGTTTCACCCAACCCGGCCCAGGGCGATATATACCTGAGCATTCCGGGAAATAATTTTTTGAATAAAGAAATGGTGATGGTTGCTATGTCGGGCGTAATAATAAAAAGAGCGAAGATCAATGACTCGAATAGCCAGATAAAACTCAATGTAAGAATGCTGCCCCACGGCATCTATGTTATAAAACTTACAGACAATAAAACCGGCCGGGTTTATACAACGACATTTACAAAATAGGGCAGGAGCAGGCAAAAAAGAAAAGGGATAAAGCGGAATTATTAGCTTTATTTGCTTTCTCATTTATTTACCTGTTTTAAAACCATCATGGCTTACCTTAATTTATTTGATTTCAAGCAAAAAGTAAACTACAAAACGGAAGTGTTGGCTGGATTCACTGTCGCCATGACGATGATCCCGGAGAGTTTGTCATTTGCGATATTGGCGGGTTTGTCGCCTTTGACCGGATTGTATGCAGCATTCCTTATGGGATTGATCACTGCTGTTTTGGGCGGCCGTCCGGGCATGGTTTCCGGTGGTGCAGGCGCTACTGTAGTAGTATTGATCGCGTTAATGCAATCGCACGGCGTAGAATATGTTTTTGCAGCCGTAGCCCTGGCCGGTGTATTACAGATCTCGGTAGGCATATTCAAACTGGCTAAATTTATTCGTTTAGTGCCACAGTCGGTGATGTACGGTTTTGTAAACGGACTGGCAGTGATCATATTCATGGCGCAGATAGCGCAATTTAAAATATCGAGTGCAGCAGGTACAACATGGCTAGCCGGCACACCTTTATACACTATGCTGGGTTTGGTTATTGTAACAGTACTGATCGTTATTTCATTTCCGAAACTGACCAAAGCAGTGCCCGCCTCATTAGTCGCTATTATAGTTGTCTTCCTGATCGTGCTCGGATTTGGTATTGAAACGAAGACCGTCAAAGACATTGCTTCCATCAGTGGTAGCTTTCCTCCATTTCACATACCATCAATACCATTTAACCTGGACATGTTGAAAATAATCTTTCCATATTCGTTGGTAATGGCAGGCGTGGGATTGATAGAGAGTTTGTTAACCTTCAATATCGTAGATGAACTTACCGGAACCAGAGGGCGAGGCAATAAAGAATGTGTGGCACAGGGAACCGCCAATGTTGTAAATGGTTTTTTCACCGGCATGGGCGGATGTGCCATGATTGCGCAGACGTTTGTGAATTTGTCAGCAGGTTCCAGGGCACGGCTATCAGGCATTGTAGCATCCATAACTATTCTTCTTATTATTTTGTTCGGCGCCCCCATCATTGAGCAAGTGCCGATGGCAGCCTTAGTAGGCGTAATGATCATGGTGGCTGTTGGTACATTTGAGTGGACCAGCTTGCGAATAATAAACAAAATGCCCCGCCATGATGTTGTCGTTGGCATATTGGTGGCGGTTATAACGGTGTGGTTACACAACCTGGCATTAGCCGTATTAATCGGTGTAATTATCTCCGCGTTGGTATTTGCCTGGGAGAGTGCGAAAAGGATACGTGCCAAAAAATACATTGATGAAAATGGTGTTAAGCACTACGAAATGTACGGGCCCTTATTCTTTGGCTCAGTTACCACCTTCCTTGAAAAGTTTGATCCGGAGAACGACCCTTCTGAAGTGATCATAGATTTTAAAGAAAGTAGGATAACAGACATGAGCGCAATTGAAGCATTAAATAAACTAACAGAACGATATCACAAAGCGGGTAAGAAATTACAGCTACGCCATTTAAGTGCCGACTGCCGGGCATTAATAAAGAACGCCGAATCGGTTATTGATGTTAATGTTATTGAGGATCCGGAGTATAAGGTGGTGGCGGATTAGGGAATAACATACAATTTTCCAATCAAGAAGCACATTTTTATCGTTTTGTTTTGCGTTCGGCGTTTTGCGTTTTGCATTAAGCGTTCAGCGTTCAGCGTTTTGCGTTCAGCGTATCATAATTCTTACCAATTAATTGTCTGTTTTTCACATAGTCACACTCAGTCATATTTTTTTACACCTGTTACTGCTTGCTTCAAAGAAAGTTATTCTCGCCTAATAAAATTCATGTTTCTGTTCAATAATTAGCTGTAGTTATCTTGACGAAAATTGGTTAAATTCAGTTAGGATCAAATAGTTGTTTCAACCATAAACTAAACGTCACATGAGAAAAAAACTTCACAGTTTTTTACTGGCAATGCTATGCTTTGCATTCGCCGGTAAATCACAAGTCCTAACCGTCTCCGGTAAAATATTAGATGAAAATGGAGCACCCATTCCATATGTTTCTATTGTCATCAAAGGAAAAGCAAGATCAGGTACTACTTCAGATCAGGATGGTAAATTCAGCATCGCTGCCTCGAAAGGCAATGTGCTGATAGTATCTGCTGTCAACTATGCTACCAGTGAAGTAGTAGTAAGTTCAAACGCTACCATTGAAATTAAATTGACTCCTGCAAAAGTTGATCTGTCTGAGGTAGTGGTAACAGCCATGGGTATTAAACGTTCCGAGCGCGCATTGGGATATGCGGTCTCGAAAGTTGATCCAGGTACTATGTTACAGAAATCCGAACCCAATATACTGAACACATTGCCCGGTAAAATACCGGGGGTAGATATCAGGGCCGGCCAGGGTGCGCCCGGTGCGGCTTCCCGCATTCAGATCAGGGGTGTATCTTCTTTTAGCGGAGGCGAACCATTGATCGTAGTAGATGGAGTGCCTTACAGCAATCCTTTGATAAATACCTCTAATCCATTCCAGGGAGGAGGTACCTATGGTTCAGGTTTAAATAACATCGACCCTAATGACATTGAATCTATCAGTGTATTGAAGGGTGCAGCAGCTGCTTCGTTGTATGGCTCAAGAGCAGCCAACGGCGTATTGCTCATCACTACCAAATCCGGTGCGCCAAAAAAAGGCGCTAAATCATTGAATGTATCTTACAGAGCGGGGTACAGTATCGAAAAGATAGCTGATATACCAACGTTCCAGAATCTCTACGGCGCAGGCGCTAACTTCAGAACACAATCTTCTAATGGTTCCTGGGGAGCCAAATTTGGAAGAGGGGTTATTTATGATGCCAGTGGCCAGGTGATCGGCACTTCTGCATCAGGCGTAGACTCTATTCCTGCCACTACATGGGCTAGCATGTATGCTGCCTATCCCGAGCTCTTTCCTAACGGCAGGTTAGCTTACAAGGCAAACCCAAATAATGTGTCCTCCCTGTTCAATACCGGCAACCTGATGGAACATTCAATTGGTTTGAACGGCGGCGAGGGCAAATCACTTTTCAACGTTACCCTATCGCATGTTGACCAAAATGGGTATATCACCAATTCCGGCTACAGGAAAAGTAATGTGAGCGCGGGTGGCCAAACAGCTATTGGTAAACTCACTATGGGCGCCAATGTATCATATGCCAGGAGTAAACAGGTAGGTGGTTTCATTGGTGCAGCACAAAATTTCTTATCGCAATGGGGCCGTACTTATACCATGGCCAGGAACTGGGATATCACTGGCTGGCCTTCCGAAAACAAGGCAGGCGCACAGATCGGTTTCAACGACGGCCAGTACACCAACCCGGTATGGGGCGCCTACCACAACGTGATCACGTCTATCGATGATCGCATAGTGGCAAACGTAAGGGCTTCTTACAAATTCAATAACTGGATAAGGGTCGACTTCAATGCCGGCGTTAACAACTATACACTTTCCAGGGATCAGATCATTGACAAATCATCATACGGAAGTGCAGATAATACATTGGGCACAATCACCGAAGTGGTCAGCAAACAGCAGGAGATCCAGGGTAAGATCCTTGCGGTGATCAGTCCCAAGGTTTTCAAGAATTGGAGCCTGGATATTAACCTGGGTAGCGATGTGAACGAAAGGAACAGCCGCCACCAGCAGGTATACGGAGTTGATTTTGTGATCCCGGGCCTTTTTAACCTTAACAATACCCGCCGGCAAGCTTTCAGTCTTGATGGTGATGTGAGAACTAAAAGAAGACTGGTAGGCTTCTTTGGCGATGCCTCTATCGGCTATAAAAATGTTGCATTCCTTAACCTCACGGGAAGAGCGGATTTGACTTCTACGCTTCCCTATAAAAATGCACAATATTTCTACCCCGGTATTTCCGGATCGCTTGTTTGGTCGGAGGCGCTCAATCTTAAATCGCGCTGGTTCGATTACGGTAAGATCCGTGCAGGTTATGCCCGCGTTGGTAATGACGCGCCACCACATAATGGCGAGCCTATTTTTAATCTGAACGCTGCGGGTTTCCTTGGTCAACCCTTTGCAACAAGAGGCGGCTCGTGGTACGACCAGGAACTTACTCCTGAGTTTACAACGGAACTGGAAATTGGTTCTGATCTGCGTTTCTTTAATCAGCGGTTGGGCCTGGAGGTAACCTGGTACGATAAAAAGTCTACCGATCTCATTTACGGGATCACTTTACCCCAAACAACAGGTTATAGTTCTTTTTTTACCAATCTTGGCGAGATCCGCAATACCGGTTGGGAAGTAGCGCTGGATGTAAGTCCGGTTGTTACTGCTAACTTCCGGTGGGATATACGCGGTATTTATACAAAAAACAAAAATACGGTAGAGGAACTGAAAGAAGGTCTTACCCGGAGCCAGTTGGGTGGTCAGTTTACTGGATATAACTGGATAGAAGCCGGCTACCCCTATGGTTATCTGCGGGGATCACGCTCTGCCCGTTCGGAAGACGGCCAGTTGCTGATCAACCCAACTTCGGGTATGCCTTTCCTCGATCCTAACGATGATATGGTAGGAGATCCCAATGCCGATTATAAAATGGGTGTTACCAACACGTTTTCTTACAAAGGATTTATGTTGAATGTGCTTTTTGATGTTACCATGGGTGGTGATTTTTATTCTGAAACCATCAGCAGCATGTTAGGAAGAGGGGTGACCAGGGATACAGAAGACAGAGAGAAGAACGCCGTTATAACCGGCATTTACGGAAACCCCACGCCGGAAACAGGTGCAGATGGCCTCAATCACTATACACCTATGCTGGTGAATGGTAAAACAGTACCCAACCAAACAAGGGTTACCACCAATGACCTGTTTTTTACTGCCGGTACAGGCGCCAGCTTTGCTACCAACGGCGCTTTTGAATATGCGGTATTCGATGGCACCGTATACAGGTTACGGGAAATAAGTTTCGGTTACACGCTGCCTGCAAAATGGGTAAGTACGCTCAAATTAACAGGTATTACCTTGTCGGTTAACGGCCGCAACCTTTGGTACCTGGCGCCCAATGTGCCGAAGTATACCAATTTCGACCCCGATATGAACTCCGCAATTGGAAGCGGTACACAAGGTGTTGACACCGGCGGCGCCCCCAGTACAAAAAGGTATGGCGTGAACTTAAACATCACTTTCTAATACATCAATTATGAGCAAAAAATATTTTATATACGCTTTTACATTGTTAACGGTTCTGTTAGTTTGCGGAACCGGCTGTAAAAAATTTCTCGATGTAAATAAGAACGTTAACAACCCTACGCCATCCTCCGTGGGCTTACCCCTGGTATTGAGTGCTGCAGAGCGCAATATTGCAAACAACCTGGCATTGGGTTCCACCCTGGGTAATACGATGGCGCTATATACGCATCAGATCACAGGACGCATAGCAGCAGACAGATATAATGCCGGCGCAGCCGGGTGGAACGAGTTGTATTCCGCCATTTCAAACCTGAATGTGATCATTAAACGCGGGCCTGCCGAAAGCCGTTTTGTGTATGCAGGCATTGCCAAAATACTGAAGGCTTACACAGTTAGTATGATGGTAGATATTTGGGGGGATATTCCTTTTTCAGAATACGATCAATTTGAAGAAGGCATTTCACAACCCCAATTTGATAAAGGAGCAGCCATCTATCCCCAGCTATTTGCTTTGCTCGATGAAGGAATCGCCGATATCAACAATACAACATTCAACCCATCAAAACCCGGGATCGATGATTATATCTATAAAGGGAATACCGCCAACTGGATTAAGGCCGCCAATACCATCAAATTGAAACTGTATACGCAGGTAAGGTTAGTGCAGGATGTTAAAACACAGGTAAGCGCTTTGCTGGCTGCGCCCAATTCCCTCATCAATACCGAGGGGGAAAGCTTTATGATGCCCTACGGCCCTATAGGCATTACTGATGACAGACATCCCGCTTTCGGCGATTATAACGGCACGCAGCGAGGAGGTCAGTTGTTCAGTCCCTGGCTGTACGAGATCATGAAAGGAAGAAATCCGGACGTGCTGACCGGGTTGGCTGATCCAAGAATTCCTTATTATATCTACAACCAGAAATCACCGCTGGGCGGATCAAATCCAACACCAGAAAATTGTACAGAGTTTCGCGATGGAGGATTCGTTTCCATACTTTTTGGCTCCAACGGACCCTGCCGTGATGGCTCAAACAGTCAGACGTATTCAATGGTGGGTATTTACCCTGCAGGAGGCCGTTATAACGACAGCGCCGCCAGAAGCGTTAACTCAATTGGCGCACAAAATGCAGCAACAGGTGCCCGTCCACATGAGTTTATTACGTATGCCGACCGGTTATACCTGGAAGCGGAATTGATACATGCAGGATTGGCTCCCGGTAATGCAAGAGACGTTTTCAGCAAAGCGTTGGAAGCCACGTTTGTCCATGTAGATAATGTGGTTGCCAATTATGTAAAACCAGGATCTGCCGGAGCTGCACAAACAGTACCAGCGATAACAACACTAACAGCAACTACAAATTACAAAACCGGGGTGCTCGCAGCGTATGATGCAGGGAACGATGCTAAGAAGTTGGAATATATCATGACCGAGAAATGGATCAACAGGATCGAAAACCCGGTGGATAATTATACTGATTACAGGAGAACAAAATATCCCGTGTTGTTTGCGCCAGCACCAGAGGGAACTGTTACAAGTGTAACTGGTCCGGATGGAAAGGTAACACCGGTATCAAATGATAGGAAGTATCCGTGGAGTTTGCCATTTAGCACCGGAGAAATAGGTTTGAACAAAAACGCACCGCCCCAAAAAGTACCAGAAACATTTAAAGTATTCTGGCAACCATAATTGATCACATTAAACTAACAAAAAATGAAACTCAGCATATTAACCACTATTGTTTATACCGTTATTACACTCACGGCATGTAGTAAAGATGACGGCGCTATTTCGGAAAGAGTAAGCATAGAAGATGTGCCCGTTGTTACAACCAACCTCGAAGCAGGCGGCACTACAGGAACTATTACATTTAACAACCAGGCTGCCTTCGAGGGAAAATTGAAAGTAGCCCTGTATTTTGCCGATGCAACACCACCCGCTAAAGTTGATATTGTGATCAGGAAAAATGCTTCAGTCGCCAGTGTAAAGGTGTTTAAAGCAGATGTTAACACATTACCGGCCAGCCTAACCGTAAAAGCTGCGGACATTGAAGCGCTATTTGGTGCGCCACTTACGTTGAATGACACCTACGATTTTGCCCCGGATATTTATGTGGGTGAAAAAAAATATGAAGCTTTCCCTGCTGTGGGATCGGGTAACGGATCAGGCGTACAAGGTATGAGTGTGATAGGGTTTGGCGAGTATGTAAGGTTTTCGGTGAAGTAGATTGGGTGACCTGTAAGGTTTGCCATCGGGTTTTGAACAAACAGAAGGCTTAAGAGATCCTGACAGGTCTGATTAAAAGAGTAAGTGAGCTACACTGCCCAAAAGTGTGGCTCACTTGTTTTCGACCCTGTTGAGGTGGTATTGTAAGGCTGCGAACCATT
>DASUVL010000458.1:0-10353 GCA_036379015.1 Niastella sp. | reverse complement strand
ACACCCAGGTTGAATGCATAGGTAAGATTGGGCCAATCGGGTTTACCGATCTTTGTTACATCAGCCTGATCAACGCGATTGTTATTGTCGAGGTCTTTATATTTCAGGTCACCGGGTTGCACGGAGCCAAATGCAGGTATGGGCAAGCCGGCTTTCAGGGTTCCATCCCCATTAAAGTCGGTAACATCATAAAAACCATCTGCTATTAATCCCATAGGCGTATAAAGCGACAGACCGGTTGTTCTGTTGAAATCATTTACGGGGGGCAATTCTGACTGGTAAATGATCTTATTCCTGACATACGATACCATGGCGCCGGCAGTATAAGTAATGGCGCCCGCCTTGCCATTGTAGGCAGCACTGGCCTCAAACCCTTTGTAAGTAACCTTACCCGCGTTTATATATTGAGGTATACCTCCGTATACGGCCATGAGCTCATTATTTTGAATTACTATACCGGTACGCTTATCCTGGAACACATCCAACGTAAGCGAGAGATCTTTCAACAAAGTAACTTCTGCACCGATGTTGTACTTCATGCTCTTTTCGGCAAATATGTCGGGATTGGCGGCGTAAGACTGAATAATACCGGCATTGCCGGTGAGGCTGCTATTACCTGTATTATAGTTACCGTTAGGAACAAAGTATTGCTGATACAGGTAACGGCCGCTCCGGGTGAAATCGTTTGCCGACAAACCGGCACTGGCACGCAGCTTTAAATAATTAACCAGTTTGTTGTTCGCAAGGAATGATTCATTCGAGATGACCCAACCTGCCGCTACCGCAGGATAAAATCCCCAACGGTTACCGGGCGCATAGTTATCGGAACCTGTGCTGCCAAATGCCAGCTCCAGTATATACCGGTCGTTGTAGGTATAATGCACCCGCCCGTTTATGTTTTGAAAATGATAGAAGATGTTATTACCGGTATTTTGTCCGGGATTATTGATGCCTGCATCAGTGATAAAATTACTTTGCAGGAAGTTGAAAGCGCCCGCAAAGGCATGCAATCCGAACGTTCGGTTATATCCTGCTGTAATATTTACCTGTTTCCAGTCAAACTGATCAACCGGATAGGAAGGGTTAGCCGTGATATCCGTTGTTTTATCAGTCGTTGTTTGTATACCATCATTGAAACGGGCATAAGTAGCAGATTTGCTGGCACTGGTTCTGGTCCAGGTACTAAAAGAAACCGCTTCATTTAAATACAAACCCGGTGTAATAAAATCAAGCTTTTCTTTCAGGTTAAAATTAGCCTGCAGTGTTCTGTCGTGTGTAGAAGCCCAACCTATTGCCTTTATGGAGGCAACGGGGTTGATCGGAAAATTTGTTGTGCCCGACCAGTTACCAGTGGCCGGATCTTTGACAGGGAAAACATTAGCGGGGAACCTTGACAAAGTTGTCCATAGAGAAGGCCCGTTAATATTCGGATAGCGGCGGTCCTCTATCCTTCCACCCAGATCAACTTTTGCTTCGAATATTTTAAAGAATTTGAAGTCGAGGTTCGAGCGGAGGTTAAACCGCTGGATCTGGGCATTGGAAGTGGTAGCATTGGTAGCTGCATCATACAAACCCCGCTGCCGCATATAATCCAGCACCAGAGCATACTTAGTATCGGTTCCTCCGCCTGAGAATACGACATTGGCATTTGAATATTGACCATGCTTCCTCAGCACTTCATCGTACCAGTCAATATTGGTACCTGATCCATCGCGGTAAGCTTCCAGCTGGGCATCGGTGTATTGCGGCGTGTATTTATACTGGTAACCGTTTGATACGTAATTGTCGTTACTGATGGCCTGGTTGTATAAACGGGCATAATCGTACGCCCCATACGGTTTCGTAATACCAATGGGTTGCTGTATACCGCTTACTACCTGCACCTGTACCTTACGCCTGCCGGCAAAACCTCTTTTGGTAATCACCCAAAGTACACCGCCAGCGCCCTTCATTCCAAACGTGGCCAGGGTGACCGGATCTTTTAAAACGGAGATGCTTTCTATTTCCGAAACAGACAGATAAGAGAAATAAGAAGGGTTCACTTGAAAACCATCTATATAGATCACCATTGCCTCATTATCAAAGTAACCGCCGCGGCCTCTGATAGCCAGTCTGGCATCATCATAACCCGGTTCTCCAGAACCCTGCCTCACCGTTAAGCCCGGCAGGTAACCATACAAGGTATTGGTGATGTTTGCCACCGGCGTTTTATACAACGCCTGCCCGCTCACCGAAGAAGTTCCTGTAAGGGATACTGATCTTTTAATTTCCAGCAATGGCCCGGGATCAATAACCAGTGACCGGTTTGTGTGTAATTCAACAATTGTGGTATCTGTATTGGAAACGGGTTTTACATCCTGTGCATGTAATGGTTGCGCCCAAAACAAAGCCACCGGAAGTACACTTGAAATTATATATAGAATCGATCTTTTCATATCACATTGTTTGCAGATCATTAAGTAGTTGTTTGTCGTGAATGGTCAATCGTGAATGGTGAATAGCTCGCGAATTTTGAAAATAATCACTGATCTTGCCCTACCGAAAATCCATTGACCATTGACCATTCACCTTAATAGCCCGGGTTTTGAATGAGGTATCCTTTGTTTATCTCCGTTAGCGGAAACGGGTTCAGGTATTGCTTCGGCGCCCACAGAGCCGTGTACAGTACTTTGTCTGTGTAATTGGTATTACCGGTAAGCTTCACTGCTGCGCCACTGTTAAATGACATGGCCCTGATCGGTCCGCCCAGGATACCGTTAGCGATATTGGACAGCTTCCAGTGCTTTACATCGTGTAAGCGATAATTTTCATCAAAGAATTCAACCGCCCATTCCCGTTGTATGATCGCCCGCAACTTTGTTTGATCGGTCTCTGTAACTGCAGGCAGGCCTGCCCGTTGGCGGATCTTGTTTAACCGGTCCAACGCTTTTTGGGTTTGCCCGGCTTCGTTCCAGGCTTCTGCAGCGCTTAAATAAGCAGCAGCCAGCCGGAAGATGGGAAATTCAAACCAGGCACGGCCACCCGCCTTTGCATAAAATTTAACCACACGGGCACAACCAAAACCAGGTCCATTTCCAAACGTGTTGTCATTTTTCCAGTTGGCATCACCCGGATTATTCCAGGCATCCATTTCCCAGGGCTGAAAGGTTGATCTGAATCGCCCTTCCATCTGGTTCATTTTTGTTGTATAAGTGGAAAACGCTGCAGAAGTACCCACATCAGGCCAGGTTTGATTCGTTCCATCTGCTTTGTAGTAATTCTCCAATTGGTTGGTGGTAAGCACATTGCCCTGGGCTTCCCATACGCGGCAATTGTAAAAGGCATTCATTGGTAAATTATTCCAGTTACCACCATCGAACAACACATCATTTTTAAACTTAAACGCAAGCAACACTTCCGCATTAGAGGGTACAGAGGTGGCGGTTGAATAATCATCGAGCGGGTTTCCGGTATTGATGATGTAAGCACCGCCACCTGCCTCTGCTTCTGTGATAACAGCATCCGCAGCATTCGCGGCTGTTGTCCAGCGATTCGTTTCGGCATTACCAAGACAGATCAGATTATTGTTGCCACCGAAATCCAGGTATGGAGTTGCTGAATTAAATAGCGGACGGGCTGCATGTAACAATGCTTTTGATTTAATAGCCAGTGCAGCTGCTTTGGTCATTCTGCCGGTCCAGGTATCGGGCCATTTTGAAGGCAGTACGGCCGCGGCCTGATCGCACCACGATACAACAGAGTCCAGTACCTGCTGTAATGTATTACGCGGAATGGCCAGGGAATCGGAAGCTTTTAGACTATTGCTTACAATGGGCACGCCACCGTACATAATGAACATCTGCTCATACCGGTAAGCGATCAAAGCCTGCATTTCGGCTTTTACAACGGCCTTATCTCCTTCCGACATATCGGTTACTTTATCAATATTCTCTTTAACCAGGTACGCCTGACGAATGGGCGGAAAGTTGTTGCCATAGCCATCCATATCTTCATTTACACCGCTGGCGCTATAACCGTTTAAGACAAGGTCCTTAGCCATCGTCCAGCTAAAACCGTAATTCATACCGCCCGATAAATTTTCCTGTAACATGGCATTCCACCAGTTCTTCCAGGGCAATCCCTGCCCCAGGCAATTCCGGTAGGCATTGGCGATGGCGCCCTGTGCTTTTACGTTTGTTGTAAATACCGAATCTATCGTGGTGGAATTGGTGATCGGCATTTGTAAAAATTCTTTTTTACACGCGCCAATAGCAATGGCTATTACTGGTATTATTGATAGTATTGATCTATATCGCATGGCTGTTCGTTTGAATTGAGTTAGAATTGAATATTCAGACCAACATTATAAGTTCGGGTAAGCGGGTACAGGTATCCCATATTGTTTTTACCGCCATCGGTCTGTTCCGGATCTATTCCTTCCAATATTTCCTCATCCCAGGTAATTAAATTATTACCGTTCATATATATGCGGATGCCTCTTATGCCGGTGCGTTTAAGCAGAGCTCCCTGTTGTTGAAAGGTATACCCCAGTTCCAGGTTCTTTAACCGTTTGAAGTCATTGTTCTTGAGCCAGAAAGTGCTCAACGGACTATTATTCGCCTGACCGCCACTGAAAGAAATAGCGGGGTAATAGATCTTTTCGCCATTGGCAAATTTTTCCGCCGTCCAGCGGCCATCGTAGGCATATTGCAACACCTCCCCTACATTTTTGACAAAGGGAGAACCGAGCACGTAGCCCGATTGCGGGAAGGAACCCATGGCTGTTCCAATGAACAGTGCAGACATATCGAATCCTTTATAGGAGAATCCAACACTGAGGTTATAGGCTACTTGCGGCAGGTTACTAAAACCAATAGGCACCAGGTCTTTTTCATCTATGATGCCATCGCCGGTAACATCGCGGTATTTCAGATCGCCCAAACGGGCATTGGCGCTGTACTTATTATAAGGCCGGTTGTTCAACTCCCGTTGCGTGTTATAAAATCCATCGCTGATCAATCCTTTATACTGGTCAATGGAATAACCGGTCTTGTTCATCCATTCATACGGGAAAGGCGCCTCGGCCTGGTATTCAATTTTATTGCGGGCAAAAGAATAGTTTCCTTTTATGAAGTAAGAGACAGGACCGATGTCATCATTCCAGCCGGCTTCAATTTCAAATCCTTTGTTGCTTACGCGACCCAGGTTCAGCGGTGGTGTAGCATTTTGCCGCACTCCGTAATTAGCGGGTATTATCCCAGAGGTTACAAGGATATTATTCCGCTTTTCCTGGAACACCGAACCGATCACCGACAATTTATTGTTGATGAATTTGAGTTCCGCCGATAAGTTTGATTTCCGGGCCCTTTCCCAGGTAACGTCCGGATTACCAATGGTTGCTTCGGTAGCGCCGCCAAAATATGGATTACTGGTTGATCCGTTGCTGTTGCCAAACCAATAGCCCTCATTCGTGTTCGTTGACCAGGAATTGGGCAGGTAGAGGTAACGGCGGCCGCCTATCTGGTCGTTCCCTACTTCACCATACGATCCACGGAACTTTACCCAGGTGAGCCATTTATTCTGTGGGAAGAATTTTTCATTCGACAAGATCCAGCCGCCTGAAACCGCCGGGAAATAACCAAAACGTTGATCCGGTGCAAAATTCTCTGTACCGTTAATACCCATGTTGAATTCAACCAGGTACCGCTCTCTGAAATTATACGTTGCCCGGCCTACCAGGCCCATCAATCCTGAGGGCGTGTTATATAACTGGGCATCTCCTCTTGAATTCGCAGCGGTGTATCGTTGTGCATTGGCTAATATCAGACCCGAAATATTGTGCCCGCCAAAACTGCGGTTATAATTAATGCCCGCTTCGATATACAGTTTACGCCATGAACTGTTGCCCTGGTTATCGGAAGTGCTCGAGGGAAGCACCTGTCCGCCTACATAAAGAATATTAGCCGGGTTCTTCGGATCGCGCATGGCGCTGTATTGAGGAATAGGATTCGTTTGTGAATACCCTTTAGTATAACTGTCGTCATACCCTACGGTAGCATGTGCTTCCAAACCGGGTGTTATATATTCCATAGTGTGCCGCAACGTCACTACCGTGTTGATCGTGGTGGTATACATGGTGCGGAAACCAGCAGTAAGCAATTGCGCCAACGGCGTATACCCGGTGCCACCTTTCAGGCCTAACGGATTGGTAGGATCGCCGCCCAGACCTATAAAACCGGTAACCAGTTTGCCATCCACAATTCCGGGGCCGCTGAACGGACTATTCTCCAGGATGTTCTGAATGATCGCCTGGTACCTGTTGGCAAAATCACTGGAGGTTGTGCCTGCACCTGGTACCCGGTTCACCCCCGATTGACCACCGATATTAAAACTTAACTGGAAGTTCTTAGTGACATCGATATCAAAGTTCGACCTGAAATTATATCGTTTATATGTAGGATTATTATTGGCGCCGCCATAGGAAGTATTCGATAAAATACCCTCCTGGTTAAAATAACCGAGCGATGTAAAATACCTCACCCGATCGGTTCCGCCCGATACGTTGAGATTGTATTGCTGCTGTTTTCCAACACCGCCAAACTGTTCTTTATAGTAATTATGACTGGTGTAATACAGCGCCGAACTATTCTTCAATTCCTCTTTTTGTTCATTGCTGAGATTTGACATGGCATCCACCTGCTCGGGTGTATAATCCCGGTTGTTCTGGAATTTCCAAATTTCATCATCGGTGAACAGGAGGTTATCGAAACTGCGATCGCCCGATGCCTGCGCATTGCGAATGGCTTCATTGCGTAACAATGCAAAATCATACGAATTGAGGGTTTGAAACAAAGAAGCCGCTTTGGTAAAGCCCTGGTTTACCGAAAAACTGAACTGGGGTTTATTTAATTTTCCTCTTTTGGTGGTTACGATAATAACGCCATTGGCGCCGCGGATACCATACACCGCAGTAGCCGATGCATCTTTTAAAATGCTGAGGCTTTCAATTTCGTTGGCGTCCATCGAATTCAGGATCAAAAAAGGCTGCTCGGCCGGTTGCTGTATGCCATCAATAACAATAAGCGGATCCTGACCGTTGAGCGTAGCAATACCTCGTATGCGGATGGTTGTGGTATTTAACCCGGGCTCGCCGGTGGCCTGTACGCCACTGATACCGGCAGTACGGCCAATAAGCATATTGGTAATATTCGCTACCGGGGTTTGAATAAGGTCCTTGCCCGAAATAACACCAACCGCCCCTGTTACCGTTGGCGATTTTTGTTTGCCATAACCAACCACCACCACATCATTCATCTGCTGGTAATTGGGGTTCTCGGCCAATTGAATTTTCAAAGTTGTTGCCTCAGTCACTTTCTGCGATCTGGTAAAGTAACCAACATAGGAAAATTGTAAGGTGGAACCGGAAGGTACCGTAATGGAGAAACGGCCCAGACTGTCGCTGACCGCTGATAGTTTTGTACTTACCACCGTAATGGTAGCATTGGGCAGTCCTTCATTATTTTTACCGGAGATGGAGCCTTGTACCATAATGGGATCCTGCGCCAGTGCTGCAAGGCCTGAACAACTCAGGAAACCTGCCAGCAGAAAAATAAAAAAGCGTCTGCGCCGGGAATGTGCAATCATTCTCATATAGCAGTTTTTAATATTACGTTCGGTTGTTTATTACAGGTTGTCGCTTCATCGCAAACTTCTCCTGATCACTGAACCCATTCGGTTCCGGATGACACCACTAAAATTATCAGCATTTCAGCTGCTGAAATGGGGGGAGAATGGCATATTAAGGGGGTGAAAATGGTAAAAACCGAGGGGGAAAATGAATCGTCCATGACAAAATTTTCATTAAGACACACAGGGCCATGAAAATTTTGTCATGGTAAGATCCATCTGGCCAAAACACAATTACTATTTTCAGATGAAAAATGAAGAATTAAAAATGAGGAATGAGAAAGGGGAATACACAATATTGAATATTAAATATTCAATGTAGAATGTAGAAGTGAAAACAAGGCTGAAAGATGAAAGTCATGACAAGTCGCATAGGTTTAAGACCTGTCAGGTACACGTTACCAACTGTATGAGCAAAGAACCGAAGTGTACCTTACAGGTCTTCGCGTTTGCCGTTTGCCGTCTGCCGTTTTGCGTTTCACGTCTCACGTCTCACGTTTCACGTTTTCCGCTAACATTATACTGGCTGTTAAAGGAGTGACGATATTTTTTAATATACTCTGACGGGTTCATGCCGAACAGCTTATTAAACTGCGTCCTGAAATACTTGATATCACTGATGCCTACCTCAAACGCGGCCTGGTTCACATTACATTCACTTTTGAGCATCAATTCCGCCGCTTTCCGTAACCGGATGTACCGGATGAAATTAGTAATCGATTGCCCCGACAACAACCGGATCTTTTTATACAGGTTGCTATGGCTCATCCCGATCTCCTTTACCAGCACTTTAATAGTAAAATGATCGTCATTGAGGTGTCGTTCTACAATAGCCATGCAGTTTTCCAGGAACTCTTTATACTCCGCAGAAACTTTGTGGCTGTTTTGCTTTAAGGTGATCTCGTTAAAGAAATAATTCCGCAGCTCATTACGGGTTTTAAAGATATTCTCCACCTTCGCCAGCAACAGGTCCTTATCGAACGGTTTGGTAATATATAAGTCGGCGCCTTCCTCAATGCTTTGCAATTCGGTTTCACTACCCAGGGATGCAGTAAGCAATACCACCGGAATATGGTTCAACGCCGGATCCTTTTTTATCTTTTTACATAATTCAATGCCATCCATGCCGTCCATACGAATGTCGCTGATCACCAGGTCGGGCAATTTGGTTTGAACCATTGTCAAAGCCTCCTGGCCGTTCACCGCTTCCATGACATCGTATTTGTCTTTCAGCATTTGATGTAAATATTGCCTGATGGCATGGTCGTCATCAGCGATCAGCACACTATGCCGGTTCGTTACCACCAGGCCGGTGTTGCTTTCCTTATGTTCAATGGCCGGTGTTTCTTCTTCCGGCTCTTCCAGCAGTTCGTCCAGGATTACAGGTTCTTTTTGCGCTTCCTCCAGAATAGTTTCATGGGCCAGATGCTCTTTCCCTTTTTGCAAATTGATACAAAAAGTGGTGCCCGTCCCTTCTTCGCTCTGCAGGGTTACCATACCCTTATGCGCTGTGATAAAATGCCTAACCAGGTATAGCCCGATACCAAAACCGGGTTTCAACGGCGCCCTGCCAGCAGTTACCTGGTAAAATTTTTCAAACAACCGGGTCTTTGCTTCTGCGGGTATCCCATAACCCGTATCCTGTACCAACAGTTGAACCGTATCGTTCAACGCCAGCACCTTAAAAGTAATAGTACCGCCCGGGGGCGTGAACTTAATGGCGTTTGAAATAAGGTTGTACAAAACGATTTCCATTTTCTCCCGGTCTACATACAATTCCAGGTTGGGATCATCACACTCAAAAACATAAGAAAGATGATGGGTCCTTGCCTGTTGCACAAAACACAGGTACACCTCATTACATAAGTTATAAAAATTGTGTTTGGCAAATGTCATTTTATCGGCTGATACATCCGCTTTCCGAAAGATCAGTAACTGATCAACCAAACTCAGCAAACGCCGGGCATTACGATATACAACCGTCAGGTCTTTTTCATGGCCGGTATCCCCTGCCCCGCGCAACATATCTTTTATTGGATTTATGATAAGCGTTAAAGGCGTCCGGAACTCATGGGAGATATTGGTAAAGAAGGAATGCCTTTTATCGTTGATCTCTTTTTCTTTCTCTGCATTTATGTGCGCCAGCTTGATCTCATACTCCAGCTTTGACTGCCTTGTCTTGTACCTGTAGTATACATATATGAGCGCCGATGCTATAGAGATATAAAGCAACCAGGCCCACCAGGTGCGATACCAGGGTGGCAGGATAATTATTTTTATGGTGGCTTCCTGCATATTCCAGATGCCTTCTGCATTGGTTGATTTTACCCGTAACCAATAACTCCCTTCACTGATATTATTATAGTTAATGGTTCTAACATTGCCGGGATAGTTCCAGTCTTTATCCCAACCCTCCAGGAAATAAGCATAGTTCACTTTTTCGGGCGATGAATATTCCAGTGCGGTAAAATGAAAGGAAAGAATGGCTTCATTATACGGGATCCGTAATTCCGTAATGCGGTCATTACCGGCCCGCACAATACACCGGGGCATGGCGGCAAGCGGTTTATTATTCACCCATATTTCCGAGAACAATAAAGCCGGCATAAACGTGCGCCCATTCACCTGTTGCGGAAAAAACAGGTTAAAGCCATCGATACCTCCAAAAGCCAGCTCTCCCGATCGCAG